>DATLQY010000104.1:0-7722 GCA_035534975.1 Pirellulales bacterium | reverse complement strand
ACGTTGAAGCTGAAGTGGCCGGCGGTGTAGTTGTGCGTGCGGGCTTCGACGGTTTCGGCGAAGACCGCCCGGATTTCATCGAAGGCCTTGATGTAAGTCACGGGAATCGAGCGGGGGGAGCGGCCGATGGGGGCCTGATCGACCATCACCACGTCGTTGATCTGGCCGTCGCCATAGACGTCGTCGTAGTCGCAGGGTTTGGGCGCCTCCTGGCGCAGCCGGCGGCAGAGCGCGGGGTAAAGCGTATCCTCGACGAGCGTGCTTTTGCCCGATCCGCTCACGCCGGTAACCAGGCACAGCAGGCCGAGCGGGAACTCGACCGTGATGTTCCGCAGGTTGTTTCCCCGCGCGCCTGAAAGGCGAATCCAGCCGTGGTCGGGCTGCCGCCGCTTGACAGGCGCGCGGATCTCACGCCGACCCGAGAGATAATCGCCCGTGAGGCTGGTGGCGCAGGCCTCCATTTCGCGGGGCGTGCCTTGGAACACGACCTTTCCGCCGCGCTCGCCCGCCCCAGGACCGATTTCCACCACCTGGTCGGCCGCGCGGATCATCGCCTCTTCGTGCTCGACGACGATCACCGTGTTCCCGCGGTCGCGAAGGCCTTCGATCACCCGCAGCAGACGATCGGTGTCCTGAGGGTGCAGGCCAATCGAAGGCTCGTCGAGCACGTAGAGCATGTTTACCAGGCTGGAGCCGAGGGCCGACGTGAGCGCCACGCGTTGAGATTCGCCTCCGCTGAGCGTGCGCAGCGTACGATCGAGAGTGAGGTAGCCTAAACCGACCGTCTGCAGATAACCCAGCCGCGAACGGACCTGGTCGAGCATCACGCGGCCGACGCGGCGCTCCCAGTCGGAGAGTTCGAGCCTGCCGAAGAACTCGGCCGCGTCGCGGATTTTCAGGGAGGCGATTTCGGCGAGGTTCTTGCCGCCCACGCGAGTGGCCAGCGCCTCGGCACGCAGCCGCGCGCCGCCGCAGGCCGGACAAGTACGATAACTCCGCCAGCGGCTGAGGAACACGCGCACGTGCATCTTGTACTTCCGCCGTTCGAGCCAGGCGAAGAAACCGTTGAGGCCGCCAAACTCGCGCTCGGGTACGCCGTCGACGATCAGTCGCCGCTGGTCGTCGTTCAACTCGCGAAAAGGCACGTCGCTGGGCAATCCGTAGTCGTCCGCCAACGCCAGCAACTCCCTCAACTCGTGCGCGTAGGCCGGCGTGTTCCAAGGGGCAATCGCTCCCTCGCGCAGCGTCTTGGCCGGATCGGGCGCGACCAGGTCCATGTCGACGCCGATCACGTTGCCAAAACCTTCGCACTGGGGGCAAGCGCCCAGCGGACTATTGAAACTATAAAGCCGCGGTTCCGGCGCCGGGTATTCAAGCTGGCAATCGTCGCAGGCCAGTCGAGTGCTCCAGGCGGTCCGGCGCCACGAGCGGACGTCGAGTGGATCGTCGCCACGCGGCAACGGCGGTTTGCCGTCAGTGGGATTCGGCGCCGCCTCTACGAACACCGAACAGCGGCCGTCGCCTTTGGCAAAGGCCGTCTCGACCGATTCGAATGCACGCCGCTCGTTACCGGTGCCCGCCGACAGGCGATCGACGACGACATACAGCCGTCCGTTCGACGGCTCCGGCGTCTGGCCGGCGAATGAGCCTTCGCGATTTTCGTCGAGCTGCTCGAGCCGGCCGTCGTGTATAACGCGGATGAAGCCGTCTTCGCGCATTCCGGCGACGAGCCTCAGCCATTCACCCGGCGACGGAGCAGCGAGGGGAAACGTCACCAGGAAACGTGTGCCGGCGTCCAGCCGGGCGAGCGAATCGGCGACGCTCTGGGGTGTATCGCGCCGGACCTCGCGCCCGCACCGCTGGCAGAAAACGTGGCCGATCTTGGCGAAAAGCAACCTCAAATAATCGTTCGTTTCGGTGGTGGTGCCGACGGTCGAGCGGCTGGATCGGCTGGCGTTTCCGCTCACGACGGCGATGGCGGGCGGAATGCCGTCGATCCGGTCGGCGGCCGGCTTTTCCAGTCGTTCGAGAAACTGGCGCGTATAGGCCGAGAAGCTCTCGATGTAGCGCCTTTGTCCTTCGGCGTAGAGCGTGTCGAAGGCCAGGCTGCTCTTGCCGCTGCCGCTCACGCCGCAGAACACGATCAGCCGGCGGTGCGGCAGATCGAGATCGATGCTCTTGAGGTTATGGACCTCGACCCCTCGGAGCGTGATCGAGCGGTTCGACACCGACCTTCTCCCCTGGCGGCTCGGAGGACAATGCCCGTCGATCCGAATGGGTACACTTTCGCGGAACGCCACGGAGGGCGCTCCCTACAAAACCTATTTGCCGCCGATCGACATCAGGTGCGAATAGGTCCGCAGGTACATCCGTCCTCCCGCGACGGCCGGCGTGCTATGGCTCCCCTCGCCCAACGGGTTGCGGCCGAGCAGCTTGTATTTCTCGGCGGCCGCCAACACGATGACTTCGCCCTCCTCGTTCATGCAATAGAGCTTGCCGTCCACGCAAACCGGTGAGCCGTAGTAAGTGCCCCCTACGCGCTGTTGCCAGAACTTTTTCTTGTCGGCCGCGCGCAAACAGGTCACGACGCCCGCGTCGCTCCAGAGGAAGACCAGGCCATTGTAGGCCAACAACGACGGCACGTAAGGAGCCGATTCCTTGATGTCGTATTCCAGTCGGGGTTTGTCATCGGGACCGGCCGGCGGCCGCAGCGCGGCGACGTAGTTGCCGCCGCCGCCCGAGCCGGTCGAGCCGAAGATCAGCCCGGAGGCGATCACCGGCGAACTACAGCTTCGTTTGTCCAGGACGTCAAGCTCCCAAATCGTGTCGCCCGATGCGGGGTCGATACTCGAAATGCCGTGCGCTCCCGAGTTGAAGATCAGTTGGGGTTGACCACCCTCGGGAGTGTAGACACAGGGCGTCGAATAGGCCACGTGCTCGGTGCGGCGGTCGACTTTCCAACGGACGGTGCCGTCGCGCCGATCGACAGCCACGAGAAAGCTGGCGGCCTCGGGAGGGTTTCCCTTGCTAATCCCTTGGTCGGCGGCCAGGATCACCAGGTCGTCGTAGACGATCGGCGAGGTGCCGCAACTGTGCTCGCCCCAATAGGGCCCCAGGGGCCGCCGCCAGGCGACGCTCCCGTCGTGGTCCAGGGCCAAAAGCGTGTACTCCTCGGGCGTCGACCAAACGACATAAACCCGTTCTTCATCAACGGCCGGGGTGGGCGAGGCGAAGCTGTTCAGGGGGTGCTTGCCGCTGACGGTCGAATCGAATCGCTGCTCCCAGATCGTGCTTCCGTCGGGGGCGTTCAGGCAAATCACGATCCGCGTGCCCGTTTCCTCCAGCGCGCCGGTCAGGAAGATTTTTTCGCCCCACAAGACCGGTGCCGAGTGGCCGATGCCCGGCAGCGCGACGTTGAAGTTGTAATCGTTCTCACTCCACTCGACGGGCACGGTCGTCGCCTCCGAGACACCGGTGCCGTTGGGTCCGCGGAAGCGGGTCCATTCCTGTCCGAGCGCCGGCGCGATTGGCAAACCGATCGCCAGAACGGTCCAGGCGGCGGCGGGCCACCAACAATCACGTCGAATCATGGCAGGCAATCCTTATGGCGAGATAAACAAGGCGGGCAACGCCTCCTATCGTACCCTCTCCGAAGGCTGAAGGCCAGCGGGCAGGGACGACAGAAAAATGACGACAGAAAAATAGGAAGAAGATCGGATTTTAGGTAGGATCATTTGCGACTTCGGCAGCGCCAAGTTTTCCCTCCGCTTCAACTTTCTGTCGTCATTTTTCTGTCGAATTCATCGTCCAGGTTTTGAGGTGAACGTGCGGAACGTGACGAGGCCACGCGTAATATTGATCCACAGCATGCACTCCAAAGTCGTGTGTCGAACGAAGCGGCGCAAGAATTCGTCGAAATGGGGTAAGGCGCTGCGGGGCGCGGTGGTCAACCTGAAGGCCACGCCGAGAGCCGCGCAACGCATGGGTTGCGCCCCGATTACGTGACCGTCGACAACGACGTCGATAAGCTTGTTCACTGCCTCATCGCCTCCGAGAAAATAGGTGATCGCCTCCTCGTACATACTCAGATCGAGCCCAGTACCGAGGTCCCGAAGGAAGCCCACAACGTAATCCTTCAGAACTGATATCTCGGGAGCGACGACGTCCCAGATCGCATCGTCGACATGGAACGTGGTCCTGTCGCGAAGAGTCAGAGTCGTGTTGACGAATTCGTGCTCGACCGAACCTGGCCGAAGGTTGACCAGCTTGCCATGCGACGTGTCGGTGAGCAGCAGGTAGTTCAGCAATTGACTTCGGTGGCGATCGTGTAGGGTCTCCACCGTTTTCAGTTCGAAAAAAGCGCCCTGGTCGACAAGCAAATCGACATAGTAGGTCTTGCGGAAACCACCAAAGGCGACCTCGATTGGGACTTCGATCCTTGCTCCGGCGATACGTCTGGCGAGTTCCACTTGGTAGATCTCCTCGTCGAACAACGGTCCGAAGTCGCGATGAATGTCGAAAACGTGACCCATGACCTCATAGGCCAAGTCGCCGAATTCAGCTTGCGAGAGCTTTCGCAGTTGGCAATCGAGGGTGACAGGCATCAGCGCGACTTTGAAATGGAGCCCCCCTATCGTACCTTCTACGAAGGCTGAAGGCGAGCGGGCGGGGACGACAGAAAAATGACGACAGAAAAATAGGAAGAAGATAGGATTTTGGGATGATCGTTTGCGACTTCGGCAGACCCAAGTTCTCCGCCCGCTTTATCTTTCTGTCGTCATTTTTCTGTCGTATTTCTTGGTCCAGTTTTTGTTGGCGCGATGTAGAGCGGGTTGGAAAGGACCCAAAGCATGCGTTCTCCGGCGATGTCCAGCCAGGCTTCGGCTCGGTAATTGCCCGGTTCAGCGACGGAGAAACGGAAAGTTCTTCCTGTCGATTCCTCGACGACCTCGCCGTTTCGCACGAGTCGCCAATGGACGGCCAGCGGGGCCTGGCCGCGCATCGTCAGGTCGCGAGTCATTTTCAGTTGGCTTCCCATTTCATGGCGTTGCGATTCGCTGACGGCGGCAAAATCGAAGCCCGTCGAATCCGCGAGCCAATCGAAGGCCACGAACGCGCGCCCCGCCGCGAGCGCTTCGCGGACCGCTTTCTCGCTCAAGTCCGTGAGAAGCAAATGAGTTGCAACGTGTCGCAGGCTGTTTTCGTACGGATCGAGCAGCCTGCGAAACAATACGTCTCCAACTTGTTTGCCTTCGCGCAGCACGTCGCTGCCGGGAATGGCCGCCACATCGAGCTCGATCAGAAGTTTCCCCAAGGCATCCTCGACCCGCGCCTTGTCTTCGGCCACCCAACGGACGACCAGGCCGATGTTTTGGTGAGCGTCATTCGCCGACACGCCCGTGTGCGGGGCCATCATGCAGAGCTCGTCCCAGCGTTTCAAATAGTCGGCCGGGTAGTCTTGCAGCGCGGAAAACGACTCTTGCGGGTACTTGCGAAACATCTCGGTCGCTTGCAGCAACCACAGGGGATTGCGCAGCGAGGCGATCATCTTGGTTTCATCTTTGAAGTCGGCGTGCGTGTTGTAGACTTCCACTCCGGTGACGCCGCGGATGTTCCAGTCCATGCGCTCTTCAAGGTGCGACACGAACATCAGTCCGTCGCGGCCTCGAACCAGGTCGGAGAACTCTTGCGGAGAGCCGGGGTTTAGGCCGTTAAGGCTCATCGTCGGGAAGACGAGAAAGCCCTGCGACTCGGCTCCCGGAATGAGAAGCACGCCGTCGCTGACTCCCTGATGACCATCCTTGAAAAAGTCGTAGCGATCGGCGGGATGTTCGTTGAACAAGAGCACGCTGGTCCCCGTGGCCTTGGCCGCCGCGACGATCTCGTCAATCGTCCCGCGACTATCGTGGGACCAGTGCGAATGGACATGCAGGTTCGCGCGGTGCTCCCTGAACGGACCAGGCCGTGGTACTTCTTTCCATTCCTCGCGGAGGGTCCGCACGGCCCGCTGTACCGCCTCAAGTTTTTGGGGTTCCAGTTTGGCGAGCGCCTCGCAACGGACCTCGGTGGCACCAAGGACCGTTGTCAAAAAGGCGACCACGAACGCATTGAATGGAGATGTGCGCATCGGTATTGCCCGCCACTTTCGCCACACGGGGACCGCCGGAGCAAATGAAGACAAGGGTGGGTTGCCGAAGTGCCCGCCGTCAGATCGCCGGCAATTCGAATCCCTCACGGCGCGGCCGGTCGAGCAGCGCGTCGGCCCCTTCGTCGTTGGCGAACTTCTCCCGAACCGGATCCCAGCGAAGATCACGGCCCACGGCGCGGGTGATATTGGCGAGGTGGCAAACCGTCACCGAGCGATGGCCGATTTCGACGTCCGCGACGGGAAGGACTCGATCGCGGATGCAGTCGAGCCAGTTCTGCATGTGCCAGCGGGCCTGCCAGAGCGCCAGTTGGTCGCTCCACTTCCGCTCCTCTTCTTCGACGTCGATTTTCCTCTTCAGCTCTTCGGCGATTTCCGGCGGATTGGAGGTGAACTTGTTGCGGTTGATCTCCAGCTTCCCTTTTTCGCAAATGAAGACCGCGCCGCCCATCGGGCCGTGCCCGTTCTCAAGGACGAAGTTGACTTCGACCCCGTTCGCGTAGCGCATGGCGACTTGTCCGTTCGGTCCCGCAGAGAGGGGACGCAGTTCGGTCGGGCCGGTATCATCCATGCCCAGCGCCCATTGGATCTGGTCTACGCCGTGAGCGCCCCAGTTGGTCATTTCACCACCGGCAAAATCGCGCCAGCGCATCCAACCCATCCAGTCGGGATGAAACGGGCGGTCGGCGGCCTGGTTGAGCCACATGTTCCAATCGAGTCCCTCCGGCACGGCGACCGCGGGGCGCGGAGTGGCCGACGAGGCCTCCGCCCCACCGTAGTTCACGGCGCGGACTTCACGCACCTTGCCAAGACCGCCGCTACGAATGAGCTCGCAGGCGACGTGATTCATGGCCATCGAGCGCTGTTGCGAACCCACCTGCAGCACACGGTCGTAGCGGCGGACCGCGTTGACGAGCGCACGCCCCTCACTGACGTAGAGAGTCAACGGCTTTTCCGCGTACACATCCTTTCCGTGCTGGCACGCGTGAATGCAGGGCAAGACTCGCTGAAACTCGCCCGTGGCGACGATTACCGCGTCGATGTCTTTTCGCTCAAGGAGCTTGCGATAGTCCTGATAGACCGGCCAGTTCCCTTGTGCCTTTGCCTTGAACGCCTCGGCCCGCGGCAGCTTGCAATCGCTGAGCGCCACGATTTGGGCCGACTCGGGGAGTTGTTGCAGTAATAGACTGGCCCGGCCGCCAACGCCGATGGCCCCAACCGCGATGCGATCGTTGGCGCCGGGCTTTCCGGCGGAAGCAAGCACATTCCGCGGAACAAACAGAGGCGCCACGATGGCGCCCGCGGCCATCGATGCCCCGGCGGAGAGGAAGTCGCGGCGATTCGGGCGCAGCGGTAAATTGAGTTGCTTTGGGTTCATGGCAATTCGCTCACGGGATAAGAGGCCCCTCAGCAGCTTGTACTTCACTCGGCCCGCTTCGACAGTAACACTAATCCGCGGCGCAAGCAAGGCACGCGACTCATTGACACGCCAAATCTCGTGAACACGAATTCATGCGACCTTTCGTGTTGCAGCACATCTTCTGTACGACTCCGGCTGACTTGCTGGTCGAGAAGAA
>DATLQY010000103.1:0-2667 GCA_035534975.1 Pirellulales bacterium | reverse complement strand
TTCTCGACGGTGAGCTGCGCGTCGCGGTGTCGCGCGGCGTCGGCACGACGTTCGCCGAGCACATCGATCGGGCACTGGCGCCGGCCACGGGCGCCGATTCCGACACAAGCCCGCCCGCGCCGCCTCGAATTGCCGAGCGCGCCGTACCGCCCGTACTCGTCACGGCCGGTGTGGGTTTGCTTGTCGGCGACGCCGCGGCGGCCGCGGCCATCCTCCGCCCCGACTACTCGACCGGGCCGAGTATCGGCGATTCGCTGACCCAGATGTTTCAGCTCGCGAGCTGCCTCGACGAGGGGATCGTCATCCGCCGAGCCGATGTGCTCGAACGGATGGCCGAAGTGGACTTGCTGCTCTTGGATTATGACGTGGCGCTCGAGGCTCGCCGGCCGGAGCTGGCTGGCATCGAGCCCACCGGAGACTTGACTTTGGACGAGCTATTGGGCTACGCCGAATGCGCATTGCGCCGGTTTCACGACCCACGATCCGGCGCTTTGGCGGCGGCCGGCCGTGCGCGCGGTTTGCGGCGCGTCGAGCTTCGGGTCAAGTACCGCGCCGCGTGGGCCGAAATCTGCGATCGCCAGCGCTGCCTTCGCGTCCACGGACTGTCTCCGAGCGAGGTACGAGGCGGGGCCGATCACACGGCGCCCGAAACGGGCGAATCGGTCGGCCGTCAGGCGCCCGCGCCCCTGGGCGTGTACTGCAACGATCGGCTGGCCGGCGTACTGACCTTTTCTCGCGGTGAAGTTTTTACGGCAAAGGATGTCGTTTTGGACTTGCGGGCCCGCTATGCAGTGCAGGTCGAGTTGCTCGCGTCGGGCCGCGGCGGGGATTTTGAGGCGTTGGTCGACGCGCTGGGCATCGATGGGTTGCGCTGTTGCCCCGCCGACGAATCCAAGGCCGAGTACATTGACGCATGTCGCAGCGAGGGGCACCGAGTCGCGTTCGTGGGCGATACCTTGCAAAACCCGCTTGCCGCAAGTGCCGCGGACGTGGCGATTTCGCTTCGTCCGGACCCGAGCAGGCATGACGATGCCGCGGGAGCGTGGCTGCTGGAGCCGAATTACGAAAAGTTGCCCTTCTTACGCGCAATATCCACATCGCAACGGCGGCAATTACAATGGATGTACGGGCTGACGCTCGTTCCCAACGTGGCCTGCATCGCTGGGGCCTTTCTGTTCGGCTTCACCAGCCTTGCGGTCGTCGCACTTTCGAATTTGGGGACGTATGCTGTCTATACGCGGAGCGTCGCTGACCTTCAGCGGGCCCGACACCGGCTGCTGGACCACCGGGGCCTGCCCGGCATACGAGAATTGGCGGAGAACACCGGCGGAACCTGATTTCTCGTCTTTTGAATGGCCGACCAAAACCATACAACCGAGGCCAGATTGGGCCTGAACGCGGCGGCATCGGCCGCGAACGAAGCGGCCAGGGCCGAGGAGCAGGCGGCGGACAAGACGCGCGAGCGCATCCGGCGCCTCCCGCCCGAGGTGGGCGTCGTACTCTTGACCGCTGGAGCGGCCGGACTGGTGCTGCCTGGCCCGATCGGGACGCCGCTGGTTCTGGCCGGAGGCCTCGTGCTGGCGCCACGTGCATTCGAGGGGCTGGAGCGCTGGGTCCAAAGGCGATTTCCCTCGGTCCACAAGCATGGGCGGCGGCACCTCGACCGGTTCATCGACGATTTCGAACGCCGCTACGGGACCGTCGATAGCCGCCGGCGGCGGCCTTAGGCCGTCGCCACGATGATCCGTCGTGCGGGCGCGGTCTCCGCCACGGTAGGGAGACGGAACACGATCGCGAAGGTGATAACGCCCATCACGCCCATCACGATCACCAGCGGCGGCGACAGGTCGGCGATGGCGATCGTCACGCCCACAAGTACCAGCGTGATCGCCACCAATCTGAATTTCGTGCCCAGACGCAGTCCGCCGTACTCTTCCCAATCGCAAACGATCGGCCCGAAGAGGCGGGAACGCCTGAACCGCTCGTGCAACTTTGGAGACGAGCGCGCGAGGAAATAACTTGTGGCCAATACGAATGGCACCGTTGGAATGCCCGGCGTCATGACGCCGACGATCGACATCGCGAAACAGCCTCCGGCGGCGGTCAGGTTGACGGCGCGGCGGAGCGAATCGCCAAGCGAATTGCCTCGCGAACGCCGCTTGCGTCCAGGTTCTCGTTTGATCGGTGCCGAACGTGGGCCGCCCAAGTTGCCGGCACCGTTGTACGTTGGAACCAGCCGGGCCGAGGCGATGGCCTTCGCCGGGGCGGGAACGTACTCGACAAGCCACTCTTCCGCCACGACGCGCGGGTTTTCCTGCCCGATCACGGCGAGTGTTTTCTTATTTGGGCCGCGGCGGCCGCTTCGCGCCGGGATGTCGGCGGTTGATACCGCCAGTGCTCGAGTCTTCGGTGGCCGTCCCCCCCGTTCGACGCGTCGGACCAGCCCGGGGATTTGCGCCAAGCCCCGGCCAAGCGCAGTTTCCGTTTGTGACATGCTCTCGGCGCCGAGAGCCTTGGAGAATTGCGTCAATGCAACAGCCGGCGCCACGGCGGTGGCATCGTACAAGATTTCTACCGTCGCCCGACCACGATTCACCTCAACCGTTCGCACGGCATCCAAACGGAAGAGCCGTTCGATCAGCGTACGAACGGTCGTGTCGTGCCGTG
>DATLQY010000102.1:0-2861 GCA_035534975.1 Pirellulales bacterium | reverse complement strand
CGCAGCCGCTTGGGCTTTCGTCCGTGCGTGCTGTATTCTCTGCTTTGGCATGCTGGCATTGGCAGCACCCACAGCCATCGCCGCGGAATCTCCGGCGCAGAAGCTGCTGCGCGACGCACGCACCGCCCTTGATTCGCACCGCTCGGTTACCGCCAAGATTCATCAGCAAATCGACTTGTATGGGCAGCAATTGATCGGCAACGGCGTCTACCGGCAAGGTCCGCCCGCGAGCCATTGGATGCTGCTGGATTTGAAGTTCAAGGCGGGCGTGGAGGATTGGATCGTTCAAGAACGGTGCGACGGCGAGACGCATTGGCGGTGCCACGCCGTGGGAAAGGTACGCACCGAATTGACGCGTGTCGACATCACCCGATTGCGCAGTGCCCGCGACGATTGGCAGGCGGCCCACGGCGATGCTTCCCTGCTGGGCCTGGGCGGCTTGCCGAAGTTGTTGGGCGCATTGGACCAGGCGTTCGAGTTCAAAACGATCGCCAAGGCGACGAGGGAGAGGCAGCCGGTTTACGCCTTGAGGGGTGAATGGCGCCCCGAGCGGCTGGCGAAATGGCTGCCGGATCAGAGCGGTGCGATCGCCGCCGGCCGGCCGGTCGACCTGAGCAAATTGCCGCAGCCGATTCCCGACCATGTGTACGTGTTACTTGGCCGCGACGATCTTTTTCCGTGCCGCATCGAATACGTCCGCGACGCTCCGAGCGCGACCGGAGGATCGCGCACCTTGGTGGCCATGAACTTCGACCCGGTCGTCTTCGACGAACCGGTGGAAGCGAGCGAATTCGTGTTCGACCCTGGGCCCTGGCCGGTGATCGACAACACCGAGGTCTACCTCAAGCAGCTCGAGCCGGCTCCGAGTCGTCCTTGATCGACTCGCGGAAGTTTGCCAGTTCAAACGTCCAGGCAGACTGTTCGGGCACGCCGGCTTCGATTGAAGAAGCCGGGCTTGGCCGCTCGATGCGTTACAGAGGGACGCTCGTTTGCCTATGGACACGTTGAGGGCCGCCACCATGAGCTGGTTCGATTCCCTGTTCGGATTCTGGAACGCCCCGTCGCCCGCCGAACTTGCGAGACAAGTCGCCCAGCGGAGTTACGCACTGGTCCGTGAACTGGTGGAAGGCCACACGTGGGCCATGAGCCGCGCGGAAGCGCGGGGCTACGTGAGGGCGAAGGCCGCTCCGGTCATCCGGGCCGAGATCGCGGCTTTGCTCGAGCGATCCGGGCGTCTGGGTGAGCAAGGTCGGACCTCGGTGTATTCTCTGGCCAGCGACCGCGTCATTCAATCGGTGCTGACCGACATCGGCCGGCAGCGGGCAAGGCACAATGACGCGCGCCGCGCGGCATAGCTCACAGCAGCCGCGCGATGGGATCGGCCGCGGCGGCGCGGAGGACCTCGTTGGGCACGCCGCGAGTCACGCGCAGCTCCGAATAATCGACGAGCGTGCGCAACACGGTGGCGACGAGGTTTTCCATTCGCACCGGATCGGAAAGCGCCTCGCCCGCGTCTCGGGTCGATTGGCCGATGACCTGGCCCATTTTCAGACCGCCGCCCGACAACAACAAAGGCGCCAGGTTGCCCCAGTGGTCCCGCCCGCCACGCGGATTGATTCGTGGCGTGCGCCCCATTTCACCGCAGCAGACCAGCAAGATGCGGTCTGAGAGGCCGCGCTGACCGACGTCTTCGATGAAGGCGGAGACGGCATGATCGAACGGGAGGCCCATGTACCGCATCCCCTCCTCGACGCCGGCGTTGTTCACGTCGGCATGCATGTCCCAGACAAAGCTGGTGGTGACGGTCACGAAGCCGCACCCCGCCTCGCACAGCCGCCGCGCCAAGAGCAGCAGTTTGCCCAGCGCCTTGGCGTTGTCGACGTAATGGTTGTAGTTGTTCCACTGCCGGCTGATTTGGTCAGACCGGACGATCGGGGCGGTGTCGTAGCGCGCGACGACGGCGGAGTCTTCCCGCGAGAGATCGAACGCGCCGGCGACGCCCCCCACGATCGTGCCAAACGCCTGCTCGCGCAACGGGTCGTACCCCTCGCGCTTTCCTTCGGCGTCGAACGAAAACCGCACGCGGTCCAATTCGTCGAGCAGGGCGCGCCGATCGCCCAGCCGCTCGAGTGGCAGACGCAGTTCCATGTCCTGTTGCAGGTCGCCGCTCGTGCCGGGTACGAAGGGGGCATAGCCGGCGCCTAGCGCTCCGGTGGCCTCGAACTGGCCGAAGCTCTTGATCGCCGGTCCCGTGGTTGGATCGACGGCCTGGGGAAACAGGGCGGCGTTGGACGGCATGCCGGTCCTGGGGTGGTTCGCGCCGGCCACGGCCGAGTAGAGCGAGCCGAGGTTGGCGCCGGAGGTATCGCGCCCCACGATCGGCTTGATGTCGTGGTTGCCGTCGCCCGTGACGAACGAGCGGACCACAGCCAACTTGTGCGCTAGGCCCGCCAGGCGAGGAAACGTGCCGCCGAACGTGACGCCCGGCAGCGACGTGGCGATCTCTCCTGTGGCGCTGTGGACGTCCGAGGGCGCGGTCATTTTTGGATCGAAGGTCTCGATCTGGCTCGGCCCGCCGTGCATGAACAGAAAGACCACCGACTTGCCCGTGCTCAGGCGCCCCCGCGGTGCCGCCGCGGACTGGGTGGCCAACCAGCCTGGCACCGAAAGTCCGCCCAAGGCGAGGCCGCCGATCCGCAGCAATTCACGACGCGGTAGTGGTGAAGTGAGTCTCAGCATAGTTGGTGAGTGGTGAGTGGTGAGTGGTGAGTGGTGAGTGGTGAGTGGTGAGTGGTGAGTGGTGAGTGGTGAGTGGTGAGTGGTGAGTGGTGAGTGGTGAGTGGTGAGTGGCTATCCGAAAA
>DATLQY010000101.1:0-4114 GCA_035534975.1 Pirellulales bacterium | reverse complement strand
CGAGCACCGGCTCCGAACGATCGAATGCCGGCGAGCTTTCTGGAGCAACGTCGATTCCGCAATCAGCGGCGCGCATCGTCACCCCGTCGTGCGTGCCACCGGGAACCTCTGGCACGACGAGCGCGACGACCGACACGAGACAAAGCACCGCCCCTCCTCGCATCCAGCCGGTCGTCCACCGCCGTGCCGCCGCGACATCGTCTGCCGAAGCCGGGATCGACCCCGACCTGTACTTCGACCAACCGGTCCTTTCGGCCGACGAATTGGTCGGCCAGGTACTATTGCGCAACCGGACCGCGCAGGCGATGGTCGCCACCTGGCGCGCGGCGTCGCAAAGGTATCCCCAGGCCGTATCGTTGGAAGACCCGATGTTCAACTCGATGTTCGCTCCCGCTTCGTTCGCCTCGAACCAGGTGCAGCCGGCCTACATACTAGGGGCGTCGCAGAAGATTCCCTGGCGTGGTAAGCGACCCCTGCGCGGCGAGCAGGCCCAGGCCGAGGCGGCGGGCGCCCTGCAGGACGTGGAAGACGTCAAACTTCAACTGGCCGAGGCGGCCCGGCTGGCATTTTACGACTATTATCTCGTCCGCCGCCAACTCGCCTTGAACGCGGAGAACATGGCGCGGCTGGTCGAGTTCCGCGACACCGCGCGTGAGCGGTACGAGGCGAACCTGGCGCGGGAAAACGACCTGCTGCAGGCCGAGCTCGAGCTCGCCGACGCCCAGCGGAAGCAGTTCGAGTTGGAACGGATGGACGGGATCGCCAAGGCGCGGATCAACACCCTGTTGCACCGCGATCCTGGGGCTCCATTGCCGCCGCCCCCGGCCGCCTTGCGCGCGGGCGAAGCGCCGCCGCCGGTCGAGGAGCTGCGCGCGTTGGCCCTGGCGCGGCGGCCCGACCTGGCGGCCTTGGCGGCGCGGATCCGTGCCGAACGAGCGGCCTTGGCCCTGGCCTACAAGGATTTTTATCCCGACTTGGAATTGTTCGCGCGGTACGACTCGTTCTGGCAGCCCGACTCGCAGCGCGATTTGCGTTCGCAGGTCGGGATGAACATGAACGTGCCGCTCTACCGCGACCGGCGCCGCGCGGCCGCGCGGGAAGCGATGTTCAACCTCAGCCGGCGGCGCGCCGAGTACGAGCAGCGCGTCGACGACGTCAATCAGGAAGTGCAGGCCGCCTACGAGCAGTTGCGTGAGAGCCGCCGGGCCGTCGAACTCTACTCGAGCCTTTCGTTGCCGCGCGCCGAGCAGAACGTGGGCGCCGCGCGGGCGGGCTACGAGGCCGGCCAGGAGGACTTCCTGCGACTCGTATTCGCCCAACGTCAGTTCATCTCGCTACGCGACAAGTACCAGGAAGCGATCGCCAACTACCACCGCCGCCGCGCCGAGCTGGAACGCGTCATCGGAGGTCCGTTGCCGATCGAACCATCCGGCGAGCCCATTCCACCGGGCCGTCGACTCCCGCTTCGCAGAGCTAACTGAGCAAATCCGGAACGACCAGGTTCTACTCGTCGCGCCGCCGGACATGCATGCCCGTCTTGACCTTGCACGACCGCGGGAGATCAAACGACTTTAGGGAACGTGGGGTTCCGCATTCCCAGGATTCGCATCAATCATGCTTATTATGGTACAATGGGAGCGGCGAGAGACTGCTGGAAACAAAACGCGCCGGCGTTCGTCATCCACGAACCGCGAAGAGGAAATCATGGCGACCGTGACCCTTGAAGAAGCCCAGGCCAAGTTGCCGGAAATAATTCAGCAGCTTCAGCCGGGCGAAGAGATCACCATTACCGACCACGGTAAGCCCTTGGCGCAGATGAAGAAGGCCGAGCGAAGCTCGTGGCCCTGCCAAGCTGGAACGGCCAAGGACCAGATTCTGTGGATCGCACCGGACTTTGACGCCCCGCTGGAGGATTTCAAGGAGTACATGGAGTGAACCTGTTGCTCGATACGCACACGCTTCTTTGGTTCTTGCGGGACGATCCGAGCCTCAGCGCCGCCGCCAAAGCACTGATTCTCGATCCGGCGAACCACAAATTCGTGAGTGTGGCTTCTTGTTGGGAAATCGCCATCAAGGCGACCCGCAATAAGCTTGGCCTAACCGAACCGAGCGGCGTTTTGCTGAGTCGAGAACTACCCCGAAACAGATTCGACCTGCTGCCTATCGAGCTGCGTCATGCAACCCACGTCGAGTCGCTTCCGGAACACCACAAAGACCCGTTCGACCGACTGCTCGCGGCCCAATCTTTGCTCGAAGGGATGCCGCTGGTGAGCATCGATGCTCAACTTGACCCCTACGGCGTCACTCGCCTCTGGTAACCATGACCAACGACAACCAACAGATCGTCATCAGAGCCTGGAGTATCGCTCACGTTTTGCGGGACCTCGCGCTATCATCAACGGCCGGGATCAAGAGGCGGCGGAAGCTCACTTAGGAATCCAGGAGATGTGGATCTTCACCAAACACGGCTTCTTTAGCGCGGTTTGCGCCCGTCAGGGAACTGGGAAGCATGGCCAAGGCGTCGATCCTGACCGCATCATGGTCCGAGCCAGGATCCGAGGCCATCTCGACGCCCTGAAGGCCCGATTCCCCGATCTTCTCAGTCAATGCGAGATTCATGAGTCTGCCGGAACCGACTACGCTTTCCGGCTATTCGTACGAAAGGCTCTTTGGACACAGGTGCTTGCCGGACTGGCCGAGGAAACCGACTACGATAACTTCAAGTCGGAAGTTACCCATTACCAAGGTTCCGCGGGAGCCGCTTACGAACGCTCGTTGCACCAAGTCTGGTCGGTGATGCATAGGTTGCAAACGTAAGGGCTTGGGCCAGTGATGGGAGGAAGTCGCCGTGAGGCGAGTGGTTTCAACGCAGGGTGACGGAGGCCCCGAGTATCAAGTCACCCCGTCGGCAGATATAATGTCGGTCAAGGCGGCAGCCCTTGGTTCTTGAGACGACGACGGAGCTTCGGCCAATCAATGAGTATCTTCTCGACGTACTCGACGGGTGAAAACAGGGTCACGGCATCCATGTTGGCCGTGATTCGTTCGTTGTCGTTGGATCGCATTCAACGGTTGCTAGGTGCCCTTCTCGAACAGCCGGAATTCGAGCTGGTCAAGTTCGAGAACCAGCCGGCAAAGGACGGCAAGGGCGTTCCCGACGCTTTGATCCAAAGCAGTTGTCGGATTCTGATCGAGACCAAGATCGCGCGAGATGCAGTGGGCCTGGACCAAATCAAGCGACATCTGAAACGGCTGGACAAGGTGAGCGAATTTACGAAAGTTTTGCTAGTCGTTACGCCCGACGAGCATCGACCGGCGATCCTCGACACGCTGAAGGACAAGCGGATTGCATGGGCCTCGTTCGTTGCTCTCGACCAGGCAATCGACGAACTCCTCGACGACAAGTACGAGGTCGTGTCAGAACGGGAAGCGTTCTTGCTCCGGGAACTGCAAAACATGCTGATGGACGAAGAGCTACTCGCCAGCGAAAACGACGTCGTCGTCGTGGCTGCACGGAACGCTTGGCCTGAGTACGAGAGAATTCATGCCTACGTCTGCCAGCCCAACCGGCGGTTTCAACAGGTCAGCCGCATCGGTTTCTACTCGAACGGTATGGTCTATCCGCTCGTGCCGAAGATTCTCGGATCGCACAACGACGTGGAGATAAAGCGTGGTCACGAAGGGCCGTTGGGTACGCTCGTCAATCGCCTGCTCGATGAGAATCTTCGGAAGGAGGAGGAGCATAACAAGGTCTTCCTTTTGTCGCCACCAGACTCGCCCGACACGCTACGGTTGCCGAAAGCAATCCCCAACGACTTGAAGTCACGGGCTGGAAAGAATACGGCTTTTACGATGGGGCAGCGTTACGTGTCGTCAGCGGCCCTTTTGGCGGCGAAGACGACATCGGACCTGGTTTTACCGTGAATTGACTGCGACTCGAAAATCACGCTGACGCCATGACGCGGTGCCGAGATGGTCGAGCAATGTTACAATCGAGGTTGCTCCCTCAAGCTAATTAAGGCACCGACCGTGCGATCGTTCGCCGTCCCACTCCTGATCTTCTTTGTCGCCTCGGAGACGTCGGCCCAGGCAACTCGGAATGAATTCCAAGCTA
>DATLQY010000100.1:0-7561 GCA_035534975.1 Pirellulales bacterium | reverse complement strand
GGCAGCGAGGTCTCGCGTCCCGACGACGAGGAACCGGAGAAGACCGACTCGAAAAAGACGACCGACTCGAAAAAGACAGCCCCGGAAATTCCAGACCCGAAAAAAGCCGGCCAGGAGCAGAGTTCATCGGCGCCGGAAAGTCTGCCTCTGCCGGAAGGCGGTAAGGAAGATGGCAAGGAACAGGAAACGAGCACGGAACCGGGAAAGTAGTTCCTAGGCGATTCTTTGCTGGCGGACGATTCTTTTGCCACTCGTCTTACTGCGGCACTGCGACGGGAACTGGCGGCACCGGCTTTGGTGCCGGCAATTCCTCCTGCTGTTCGGAAATCGGCTGGTCGAAGATGAACCGCTTGGGCGACGGCTCAATGGGCGGATTGGGCGGCGGCACGTCGTGCATTTGCCGGAAGAACTCCATCAGCTTGGCGTACTCCTTGCCCGTCAGATTGGCCCGCACGCGCATGTGTGCTGCGACGTTCTTGTAATTCGTCAAGGGGCGCTCCGCGATCGGCCGCGGGTTGTGGCACTGCCGGCAGTACATGTCGAAGATTTGCCCACCGGTTAGCGAGTCTTCGTAGCTCTGGGCGCCCATCTCATCGGGCGACCGCTCGCGTAACGGCGCCGGCCCGTGAGGCAGATCAATTGGAGTGTTCTTGCAACCGACCAGCGGCACCGCCTCGCTCCCCACCAGCAGGCACGCGGCCAGTAGCAGTTTCTTCACGCGCATCGACGATCCCCTCTCAAGAAAATCATCTCCCCATCTCCTCCGTATCTCCTTATGCCCTCTCAGAAGGCCCAGACGTATTGCGACATGAACGTATTGTCATTCAGGGCGATGCCGCCCAACGCCGGATTCCATTCATAATCGAATTTGACGATCATCGACGGGTAGAGATAGTAGTTCAGGCCCAGGGTGTATTGGTTGCGGTTCACTGGCGCGTTGCCCGGTGCGAACGCGGTCAAGTCGATCTGCGTTGGGTCGATCCCGGAGAAACGGGCCATGCTGAAGCGGCCGACGACTTCGATGCTGGCGAGGATCGGGTTGCTGTGCTGGTAGTTCCGGTATGCCAGTTGCGAGTACATGCCGGTGCGGCGGATGTCGTTGCCGATGTACGAAACGGCCTGCTGAAAATTCTGCGCGAACTCGAAGCGGGCGTCCCAGTTCCCCCGATGATAGCTGGCGTCGAAGCCATAGAGCTCGAAATGATCTTTCGCGGCGGGCGTGTAGGCCCCCTGCGAGTAGCCCGACATCCCTAGATTCAAGCCCAGCATGGGAACCCACATGCCCAACCGGCCGCCGAGGGCATTCACGGCCCCTGGCGCGCTGGTGATGGCCGCCAGATCGGTGACTTGTTGGTTCGGAGGGCTCGTGGGAGCCGTGCCGAGATTAGCGCTGTTGCCGCCGTAGAGCGAGTATTCGAGCTTCACCGGAGAGCCGAAAATGTAACGCGAGCCGCGGACCTGCAAACCGTTCGTGGAGAGCAGCGGAGACACCTGGTTGAACATCAAGGGCTGATCGGTCAGCTTGTTGATCCACTCGTGATTGAGCCGTTCGTTGAAGAAGCCGAACGGAGTCAGGTAACGCCCGATGACGACGGTGGCTGCGTCCGAAACGATCCAATCCATCTGAATCTGCGAGATGCCGACGCTCCCGTCGGACCCCAGGTCGACGACCGATTCCAGCAAGAACTTGTTATTGAGCTGGAGGAGAAAGTAGGGAGAAATGACCGGACTGTCGAATTGTCCGGCCTGCCCGTTGACCTGGCTGTAGTTCATGACCATCTGACCGTAGATCGCCAGCGGGGTTTCGTTGGTACCGCCGGGCACGAACAGTTCTTTGAGTTGGGCGGGAAGCTGAGGGCCGTTGCGCCATTGGGCATCGAGCTGGTCGGTCAGGTTGTCGATGCCGCCGGCCAGTTGCCGATCGCGCTGGGCGGCCTGCTGCAGGCGCGCCGTGAGCGAGGCCACCTGCGTCTGCAAGTCGCTCAGGGCCGGATCTTGCTTCTCGATTTGTCCCGCCAGCAATCGGACCATCTTTTCGAGCAGTTCGATTTGCTTGCCCTGGAGGTCCAGTTGCTTCCGCAATTCTTCCGCGGTGGGGGCCAGCGGCGCGTCGGCCTGTTGCCGCTCGAGCTCTCGCAAGGCGAGTTGCGTTTGGCGCAATTCGGCGTCGGACGTCCCGCCATCCGCGCGGCCTGAAAGCAGGCCCTCCGTGGCGGCGGGCGCCGGTCCCGGCCCCAAGCCCTCGCCATCGGATCGCGGAGCGCCCGCCGCCGGGACCGTCGCCCCGAACGGAGAGCGATCGCGATGCTGGTCGAGGAACTGGACCTGGTTGGTGAGCGACTCGATTTGTCGTTCTTGGGCCGCAAGTTGCTGTCTCGCGGCGGCCATGTCCAGGACGGACGGGCGTTGACCGCGTGGCCCGGTCTGTGGGCGCGGCTCCGGCGCGCCCGCGCCGGGAAACGGGACAATCTCAGCGGGCTGGCGAACTTCCTCGGACGAGCCAGGCGTTGCCGGCGTTTGGGATCGAACTGGGAGCGCGGCGGCGGAAAGGATCACCGCCGTCAACGAAAGGCTGTATCGTAAGCGCATTACAACGGCTCAGGCAACGCCGAACGTAGGCCAGCCGCCCCGCGCGCAGAGCGTGACGACAGCGGCCTAGGCGTTCGACGGGCAACGAAGAGGAGAAGTTAGACTTGCGGGTGGTGCGAATATCCGAAACGGCACGACATGTCAAGGCCGTTTGCGTCCTTGGAGTGCGGCGTTCGGGGCACTCACGCGGTGGGTCGGCCGCTTTTACCGGTGCTTTTTAGCTTCCTCGCTGTTCAGGCCTTTCGGAACTGGCATCGTGTTTGACGTTGCCAATTTTAACGGACCACTTACTCTTGGCTCTTGGTTTTCTGCAATTCTTTTTGCAACTCGTTCCATTGGCTTTCCAACTGGCGGAACGACTTCTCGAAGTCGGTGTCCGAGGCGGCGCCCTGGGACTGCGGCATCGCAGGACCGAACGCGCGCACGTAGGGCACCAGGTCGCGAACCTGGTCGGGGGTGAGCCGTCCACGATTGGCGGGCATCAACGTGCCCTTGCCGTCCATGATGCTAACTTGCAACTGGGCATCGGTGTGGACTTTCTGCCAGGCGCGCTGTGTGAAGTTCGGGATGGGGGGCATTTTGTCGCGCATGATGCTCCCGGTTCCGTCTGGGCCGTGGCAGATGATGCAGTATTGGCGAAAAATGCCGGCTCCAACGCGGATCCTGGCGGCCGTTTCGCCCGAGGGCGCCACGAGGGGTTGCGCGGCCGAAGGATCCTGGGGGAGCGGCCCGGCGGCGACCGCCGCCGCAGTCGTCGGCGTGGCCGGCGCGGGCGGGCCGGGCAATTTAGGACCCTCCGCCTTGATGACCTGCTTGCCCCCTTGGAACTTTCTCACCAAGGCCACCATCTGCTTCACGTCCACCGCTCCCAGTTTGTCCTTCATCGGCAACATGAACTTGCCCTTGCCCTCCAGAATCGAGTGGGTCAGGTCCGCGTCGGTGCGGGTTTTTGCCCAGGCGGCGGAAGTGAAGTTGGGCAGTTCCGGCATGGCATTGCGCATCGCGGGATTGCCCCCCCCGGTGGTATCGTGACAGGCAAGGCAATAGGTGCGAAAGACGTCTTTCGCCGAAACGTTTGCCGTGAGTGGGGCGCTCGTTGGGGCCTTGCCTGCCTCGCCCTGCCGAGCCGTGAACGAACGGACGTAAACGGCCAACTGCAAAATCTCCTTCGGCTTAAGCTTGTAGCGGAAGGCCGGCATCAGCGGCATCGAGCCGTAATCAATTTGATTGACCAGCGCGATGTCGGTTTGCGCCGTCTGCCAGGCCAGGCTGGTGAAATCCGGAATCAGGGGCAATGCCTTGCGAATCACGTTGCCGGTGCCGTCTTCTCCATGGCAGGCGATGCAGTTTGCACGGAATAGCGCGGCCATGTCTTCAAGGCGCAGCGGCGCGCGACTGGGTTCTCCGCTGGGAGCGCGGGACCGCTGGAGCACGCGGACATGCAGGATGGCGCTCCAGCGGTCGTCGCGAGAGAGCTGGGTGGCCTGCGAGGGCATGTTCCCTTGCCCATAAGTCAGGGCGTGGAACATCTGCCCGTCCTTCATCTGCACGGCCCGCGCCGCCAATAGCGACGGCGGGGGAGGAAAACCGCGCTGCGTGACCGGAGCGTTTCCCTGGCCGGTCGCTCCGTGACACACCTGGCAGAAGTTGGCGAACACGATGTCACCCCGCTTAAGCGACGAATCATCCCTTTCCGAAAGGGGATTCCGCAGCTCTTCGCCGGCGCGGACGGCGTCTTGCGGCGTGGGCTGGTAGTGCAGCGGCAAATGGCCGCGGGCAATCGTGCCCGCCGGCGGTGTACGGAGCGTCAGGCTGTCCGGGAAGTTGGTGTTGGGCGAAAACGAATCGAAGGCCACGGGTTCGGCCATTTGCGCTTCGGGCAAGAAGTCGTAGTTCGGCCGGGTGACGTCCCTTTCCGGCAGGATCCAGCAAACGACCGCCGTGGCCAGGCACGCCGGCAACAGGAACAGGTTCAACAAACCGCGTCCGCTCATGGCAGCGATTCCCTCCAACCCTTCGGAATGAATTCCGAGCTACGCCGGATTAACCAGTTACGTCCCTTCATGGCGGCGCTTCCACTTCTCGCTCTTCCAGCGAGATGGCGTGGCATTCTTCGAGCACTCGTCGCACATCACCGGCCAAGGCGGCCGGACCTGGGTCGTCGATGAGCAAGGCGAACCGGTCGTCCGTCACGCCGTCCAGGGGCGGCAGGGCCTTTTTTCCCGGATAGAGCCGGCAGCGGACCAGCCAGGCGAACACCAGCCCGAATCCGCCCAGCAAGACCATGCTTTCGAACGCTACCGGCACGAAGGCGGCGAGGGAGTTCCATGGCCGGCCTCCCACATTCAGCGGCCAACTCCGGGTCGTCGCCCAGAACTGAAACCCCAGGGCCAGTCCCACGCCGGCCGCGCCACACACGAAGCAGGTCACCGGAAGCCGCGAGCGGCGCCCGCCGAGCAACGCTTCCAGGTCGTGGAGTGCGTACGGCGCGTAGGCATCGTCGATGGTCCAGCCGCGTTCGCGCACGGCACGCACCGCGCGGCGCAAGTCGTCTTCCTCCGCAAAGCCGGCTACGATGATTCTGCGGCTCATGCTTGGGCCTCGCTGTGTCCTTCATGCACGACCGCCTTGACCTCGGCCATGGCGATCACGGGCAAGAAACGGCAGAACACGAGGAAACAGGTGAAAAACAGGCCGAAACTGCCCGCCAGGGTGGCCAACTCGATCCACGTCGGCGCGTAACCGCTCCAGCTCGACGGCAGGAAATCACGCTCCAGCGAACTGACGATGATGATGAACCGCTCGAACCACATGCCGACGTTGACCAGGATGCAGATCACGAACACGGCAAGCAGACGGCGGCGAACGCGGCCGAACCAGAACAGTTGGGGGACGAGCACATTGCACGCCACCATGATCCAGTAACCCCAGCCTAGCGGCCCCAGGGCCCGGTTCAGGAACGTGAACGACTCGTAACGGTTCCCGACGTACAGGGCGCTGAAGAACTCGATGGCATACGACAGCCCCACCAGGCAACTCGTGGCAAGCACCAGCTTGGTCATCGCCTCGATGTGGCGGGGCGTGATGTAATCTTCCATCCGCATCGCCTTGCGCGCCAGCAGCATCAAGGTCAGCACCATGGCCATCCCGGATAAGATTGCCCCCGTCACGAAATACGGCGGGAAAATCGTGGCGTGCCAGCCGGGCACGAGGGTGGCGGCAAAGTCGGCGCTGACGACGGAATGCACCGAGACCACCAGCGGCGTGGCCAGCCCGGCCAGAAGCAGGTAGACCACTTCGTAGCGCAGCCACGTGCGGCAGGAGCCGTTCCAGCCCAAGCCGAAGAACGCGACCAGACGGCGATACAAGCCGGGACGGAGGCGATCGCGGAGCGTGGCCAGGTCGGGAACCAGTCCCACGTACCAGAACAGCAACGAAATCATGAAATACGTCCCGATGGCGAAGAAGTCCCACACCAGCGGCGAAAGAAAGTTGACCCACAGCGGTCCGCGCGTATTGGGATAAGGAATGATCCAATAGAACAGCCAGGGCCGGCCCATGTGGATCACGGGGAACAGGCCCGCGCAAGTGACGGCGATCAAGGTCATGGCTTCCGCCGAGCGGTTGACCGAGGTCCGCCACTTCTGACGGAACAAGAACAGGATCGCCGAGATCAGCGTTCCCGCATGGCCGATGCCGACCCAAAACACGAAGTTGGTGATGTCGAAGGCCCAGCCCACCGTGCGGTTGAGCCCCCAGGTGCCGATGCCCACCGCAATCTGGTAGGAAACGGCCGCCACGCCCAGGCACAACAGCGAAAACGCCAGGCTGAAGGCCAACCACCACCAGCCTCCCGCGCGCCGCTCCAACGGCGCGCAAATGTCGGCGGTGACTTGGCCCACCGTTTTATGGCCGGCGATCAGGGGTCCGTGCCACGGCAAACGAACATCAGCCACGTGGTTGGCCCTCGTCACCTGCGGGACGGTTGCGAACCAGCGCCAGGTAGCTGACGGAGGGACGCACGTTCAACTCTTCCAGAACGCGGTAGCTGCGCGGACCGGCGGTCGCGCGCGCCACCCGGCTGGTCGGATCGTTCAGGTCGCCGAACACGATCGCCCGTGCCGGACACGACTGCTGGCAGGCCGTCTGAAGATCGCCGTCGCGTACGGCTTGCCCTCCGGCCTCGATCTTGGCCTCCTCGATCCGTTGCACGCAGAAGGTACATTTTTCCATCACGCCGCGCGAACGCACCGTGACGTCGGGGTTCAGCACCAGGTTCTGAAGGCTGTCGTCGTGGGCGTAGTCGAACCAGTTGAAGCGGCGGACCTTGTAGGGGCAGTTGTTCGCGCAGTACCGTGTGCCGACGCAACGGTTGTAGACCTGTTGATTGAGCCCTTCATCGCTGTGGACGGTGGCCAGCACCGGGCAGACGGCCTCGCAGGGTGCGTTGCCACAGTGCTGGCAGAGCATCGGTTGATGGGCCACCTCCACGCCGCCCTCGTTCACGCCACCCTCGCGTTCGGTGTAGTACCGATCGATGCGAATCCAGTGCATTTCGCGGTGCCGCCGCACTTCGTCCTTGCCGACAACGGATATATTGTTCTCGGCCTGGCAGGCAATGACACAAGCCGAGCAGCCCGTGCAGGCGTTCAAGTCGATGACCATGCCCCACTTCGGACCGGTCGTCGGATGGTCGTTCGGCCAGAGATCTCCGTTCGGCTCGGCGGGTCGCAACCCGTCCGAGTTTTCCTTTCCCGCCTGTTTCGCCGCCTGCTGCAGCTCGGCGCGGAAGGCTGTCAGCGTGCTTTCGCGAATGATCGGCCGGCGCTCCTGCCCGGCCGCGGCCAGGTGTTCGGGCACGGTGAGCAGATCGTAACTCTGGGTTGCGGCGAGCGGGTGTTTTTGGTCCGTTTTCGTCAGGCGAACGTCATCCCGAACGCGGCGCAGGCTGCCTTCAACCCAGGTCAAGAAC
>DATLQY010000099.1:0-7418 GCA_035534975.1 Pirellulales bacterium | reverse complement strand
ATCACGGGGTACGTCCGAAAATGGCACGTGGACATCGGCGATCCTGTGCGCAACGGCGATTTACTGGCCGAGCTGTCGGTCCCCGACGTCGTGGCGGAATTCAAGCAGAAAGAGGCTGAAGCCCAGCAGGCAAAACAGATGTACGAAGTCTCGAAACGACACGTGGTCTCATCCGCCGCGCTCGTGGAAGAGGCCCAGGCCGGCCTGCTCCGGGCGAAGGCGAACCTCAGCTTCGAGAAGTCCCAATTCGCGCGGTTCAGCAAGCTGGATGCGTCGGTCATTGAAACGCAGGTCAAGGAGGAGAGTTGGAGCCAGGTGCAATCGAAAGCCGCGGACGTGCAAGAAGCGGATGCGAAGGTCGCTTACGCCGAAGCGGCGCTGGCGGAGAGCGAAGCGGCTCGGGACAAGAGTCAGAGCGACATCGCCGCGGCCGAGGCGGCGCGCGACAAGATGCAGAGTCTCGTCGATTACGCCAGGTTGACTGCGCCTTTTGACGGTGTCGTGACGCGCCGGAACATCAACACCGGCGACTTCGTCCAACCCCCCACGCGCAACGACGACGACCCGCTGTATGTGGTCCAACGTAGCGACGTGATGCGCGTCTTTGTCGAGGTGCCCGAAACCGAATCCGTGTGGCTGAGAATCGGGACCCCCGCGAAGATCCAAGTTCCGGCCTCGCCTGGTCTCGATCTGTGCGGAACGGTAACGCGGATGGCGTATTCGCTGAAACCGAGCTCGCGCACGCTGCTGGCGGAGATCGACTTGCCGAACCCGGAAGACCTGCTGCGTCCAGGAATGTACGTTTTGGCCGAGATCGACCTATCGCGGGCCAATGTTCTTGTCTTGCCGACCGCGGCCATTTCCAACGAAGGCGACGTCAATGAAGGATATCGGAACTTCTGTTTTCTGCTCGGCCAGGGCAGGTTGCGACGATCCCTCGTCGAAATTGGCGCCCGCGGCTATGCGGAGGTCGAGGTTTTAAGATGGCGGAACGAAGATGTCTGGAACGACTTCACAGGTGAGGAAGACGTGGTCACGGGCAACCTCCTCATACTTCGGGACGGCCAGGAAGCCGATCTTTCCACCCCGTAGGGTGGGCACGGCCCACCAGCCCATCCGCGCAAGCGAACACCGATCGTGGAACGGAATTCATTCCGTATCTCGCATTCTAACGGAATGAATTCCGTTCTACGTGCGGGTACCTTCGGCTCGTTGGTTCGGCGCGCGGAGTTGGAACCTGCTCCGCTCCATCGCGCTGCGCCTCCGGCGGAAGCAGTTTTTCGACCGCGGTGGCCGGATTGCCCAAAGCACGGTACAAGCGGAACTGGGCACGGTTATGGTCCGCCACCGCGCCGTAGTAGTCGTCGTATGCCTGTCCCAGGGCTTGCATGGCGGCCACCACCTCCTGTGGCCGAGTCACCAGCGTCGGCAAATTGCCGACCTGCTTCGTGTTCTTCAATCCGCTCATGTTCTGCGCGACCGAATCGAGTGCGTCCTTGAGCCCCCATTCCGCCTCGTGCAGGCGCGCCAACGAGGTTTGAACCTGCAAATGCGCCTGGGCCACCTCCGCGGCGATCCGGTCCTGCGTGCGCAACAACTCGAGCGCGGCCTGACGGTTTTCGGCTTCCTTTTCGCGCACTCTGGCACGATTGCCGAATCCCATGTTCTGCAATTCCCAGAGCACTTGCAGGTCGAAATCCGCCCGCGGGCCGAAGTTGTTCATGTTGCCGTTGGTGCCGCCCCCGAAGTACCCTCCGGCCAATGTTCCGAACACTCCCGACGAGGCGCCGCGCAAAAGAACGCTCGGCACCAAAGGCCGAATCCGCTCTTGCCGAAGCCGCGCCAAGGTGGCCTGCACGAATGCCTGGTTGGCGGCCAACTCGGGGCGCCGAGTCAAACCGACGCGGATCAATTCGTCCACGATGGTCCGTGAGTCGATGAGCGTGATCTGCAACTCCGGCGGTTCGAGCGGGTCCAAGACCGTGGTGGGATCGAGCCGCAGCAGGCGAGTCAATTCGGCCCTCGCGAGTCCCAAGCGCTCGTAGGCCTGGTACACGGTCTGCCGACGGCGACGCAACTCGGCGCCGACCCGGATTTTCTCGAAAGGCGGCACGAGCACTTCCCCCAACGCCTCGACTCGCTGAAGCAGATCCGCGGCCTTGTCGACGGTGTCTTCGGCGCCCGCCAGCGCGCCACGCGCTTGTTGCGCTTGAAAATAGCTCTCCGCCACTGCCAGCATGATGTCGTTCTGGGCCGCCCTCTGTACCGCCCTTTGCGCCCCCACCACTTGCCGCGCCGCGACGGGGGCGAACAGCGCGTCACTGAGGGCGAACACCATGTAGGGCCCGGTGCCCAAAAGGAAGGAACCGTGGTTGGCGTTGGCCACGTTCCCCTGAATGTCCTGGATCTGCCCGTCATGACGGTAATAATCGGTGCCCGACAGAATCGTGGGCAGCCACAGGGTGCGGGCCTGCAGGAGCTGCGCCGCGGCGACCTGGGTTTTTTCGGAGGCGACGCGCACGTCAATGGCGCTTACGTTGGCAACCCTCAGCGCCGTGGGCAAGTTGATGGGCAGGATGCCGCGATTTCCCAGGAATGCGTCCGTGTTCGGCGGTCGCAATTGTTCGCGCGGCACGGCCGGAACCGGCGTCGCGGGCGCGGGGCGGCTTAGGCGATCCTGTAAACGTGCGTCTCGCGGGACGGGTCGAAGTCCCCTTCGGTCATTTTCTTGGCCTTGGACAATGCGGTCCGTCACGGCCAGTAAAAAAGTTGCCCGCCAAAGCAAGGCAAAGCACCGGCGCGAATTGGCCATCGGAAGGCTTCCGAGAGTGGAATCGTTTGAGAAAGGTATTGAATCCCGGTCGTTACGAATACGACCGCGACATGCGACATGGTGATGCACGTTATCGGCAGCCGAGCCTCTGAACGATCAACGATTGTCGGCTGATTTCACGGCGCAAGTCGTAGCAACACCACCACTTACACGCGTCGAATTGGAACGGATGGTATGGTTTCCGTTCCAGTTTCGCTCGCACATCCTGGCGACGCAAATGTAAGTTTAGCAAGTGCTTGCGGCGCACGACGAAATGTGAATCCACAAATAACAACTCAACCAGGGTCGGATGCCCGCTGTATGTCTTCCGAGGTCGGTGTATCCGGTGCTCGGTATGGATACTGACCTCGATTATTGCCTGGTGTGTCGTCCAAATCGAAGTTCCCCTGGGCCCAGCGGCGCCGCCAGCGGCGGACAGTATTGGCGTGTAACCCGACCCGCTGGGCGACCTCAGCGTTGGAAATGCCGCGTTCTTCGACGAGCAGCAGGACCAGCTTGGCTCGTTGCCAGAGCTGATGCGCCGCCGTCGTCCGACGCAACACTTCCTTCGCGTGCGCGACGAAGTCCGGTGGAAACTGAGGCTGGTACGCTGGTTTGGGCCCACGCATCAGGGTGTCACCGAAAAGAAGGCTTCCTGCAAGAATTGGCGCACCAGATCCATCGCCGGATCAGCGCTGAACGATGTGGACAAGCAACGCGAGAGCCAGTAGGACCGCCAAAGAGGTGGCTGGCGAAATAAAACGCTTCGTCAGCAGGCATAAGACGAGTCCCGCAAGAATGAACGTGATGGCCATGACTTCGTTCCTCGGTCGTTGTCGGGCAAGGTTTCGCCTTGCACGTGTGACATTGTCCCCGTAGTCTCACGGCAACCTCCGTTGGCGCGGGCCGGCGAGGGTTGCCGGTGCCTACCGGATCAGTCGCGTGGCGGACGAGGCGGAGCCACACGGTCCAACGGGGGCGGCGGTTCGTCTAGTCCCGTCGGACCACGTCGGCGCGGACCATCGACTCGCGCGTCGCGCGGAGGCGGCGCGCGGCGCTCTCGCACAGCCGTCGCCGTGCCTTCCTCGGCCCGCAGCAGGTGTTCGCCCACGTGCGTCCAGGCTTCGACGGCCCTACCCAACTCGGCGGCCTTGGGGTAGTCCTCGGCGATGTACGCCGTGCGAGCCTCTTCATACACGCGCCGGCTGGCATCCAGAAACTGGCGCCCGGCTCCGTCAGCGGCGGATTCGTTCTGTGCTTCGACGATCCGCTCGCGGGCGCGGCTCAGCAACTCGCGCGAGTGGAATGCCGGATCGTCCTCGGCGCCCACGGCTTCCGGTCCGCGAGGTCCTCGCCCCGGCGGCGGCCCGGGCTCGTCGTCCGGCGGCAACGGCAGATCAGTCGCCGGCGGCAGCGTGGCACCCAACCAGTGACGCAAACCGCGCGCGGCATCGTTCGCCGCGACCGCCAATTCACCCGACCGGAAATCATCGCCGCTCAGCCGCGCTTGATGGGCCGAGCGGTAGAACTCCTTGGCCTCGTTGAACAATCCCGCATAGGTGTTCAGTTCGCGCTCGTCGCGCATCAATAGCGCCACTTCGCTGAGCGTATCGTAGGCCTGCCGCAGGTGGTGTCCGCGCGGGCCGCGTGGACCAGGAGATCCTGGGGGCGGCGGTGGCCAGGCCAGCACGCGCCCCATCATCCCGTTGCTTCCGATCATTACCCCCGTCAACAGCAGTATCGAGAACCGTCTCATCTTGGATTCCTCTTCCCATAATGAACAAACCAACCTGCGGCGCAAACAAGGCGAGTTGAATATTCGGCCCGGTTGCCTTGCGCTCTTGGTTCGGGACCGTGAATGGCCCGCGCGAGCGGAGAACCATTCTCCGCGGCGTTGAATTCATGTGTTTGCAACCGCCGTGCCACAAAAGGCGAAAGTCATCGGCAAGGCACAGAGAGCGGGCAAGTAACGTGTCGTGGAACAACGTGAGAGTTCAGACGGTCCGTCGCCGGCGCCCGGAATTCGTACGAATTCTTCCGCATGTTTTAGCTGGTGTCAGGTACACTCAATGCCGAGGACGATCTTGAACTTGAGCACAGGTCTCCCAGACGGCGGGGGAATCTTGCCCGAGGTTCCCAACGTGGACTACCGTCCGTGACCAATAGGCGGAGAAGTCCCGGTAGTAGTGAGTGGTGGCCACCCGTGTGAACCCGTGTAGCTCGCGTGTGGTATGCTGTTTGCGGGCAATTACGGCGTAAAGGTATCCGGATTCACAAGAATTCGGGGGCATGGGGCACCATCGAGACTGGATGGTATCCTTGAAAACCTGTCCCACGTCGAGGCTGCGAGCCTCGGTTTCGCAGGCTTTGCGCGTCGCTTTCATTCGAATGGGTCTCACGTGAGCTTTCGATTGCAAACGGGCTTGCTAATCGTGTTGTTCCTGGGGTCGCTCTCGACCTTGGGTTTCAACCTCGCCATGGGCCGCGTGGCCCCCGAACATGAGCGCGAGGTCCGCGAACAACTGCGCGCCGCCAGCCGGCGGATGGCCGAACGGGCGGAAGCCGTCGCGCGGCCCGCACGATATTCCAACGGCGAATTCAGCCGTTTGAACCGCGACTTGACCGTGATCTCCGTCAGCGTCCTGGCCGATTTTCCCAACGTCGAAGGGGGCTTCTATCTGGGTGGCGGCGCCGACCGATTCGGCGGATATGCCTTTCCAACCCGCGAGCACCTGCGGAAAGATCCACGCCGGACGGATCCCCCGCCACAGGAGGCGCAGTACATCCGCTTGCAGGCCAAGGAGTGCCTGACGATCGAGCAGGGCGAATTCCGGTTGTACGTGCGCGACGTCGCGTCGAGCCGCGTGATGATGCTCACCGAGCCGGTCGGCCGCCAAAGGCCGGCCGAGTGGGCCACCTGGTTGATGTACCGCCTTGTAGGTCCCAGGCAACTCGGCAACCAGGTGCGAGGGTACAAGGCCTCCACAGGGCTCGCGATCGGCGGTCTGGGGCTGGCCTTGCTGTTGCTCGCCAATCTTGGCCGATCGTTGCGGCGGCAACGGCTGGAACAGGCGCAATTGCGAGACGAGCTGCGGAGGTCGGAACACCTGGCCGCGCTGGGCAAGCTCTTGGCCGGCGTGGCCCACGAAGTCCGCAATCCACTGGCCGCCATCCGCTCGACCGTGCAACTCTGGCAACGCTTGCCCGAAACGGCCCGCACGCCCGGCTCGCTCGACGCCGTGGTCCAGGCCGTCGATCGCCTCAACCACACCGTCACGCAACTACTGCACTTTTCACGGGCTGACCACATCGACCGGCAGCCCGTCCAACTCAAGGCGATTATCGAGGAAACGCTGGAATTGATCGCGGCGCAGGCCGCCTGCCAGAGGGTGGCGCTGGAGCACGACCTGGCCGGCAATCCGCCGGTCGTGCTTGGATCGGCCAATGCCCTGCGGCAGGTTTTCTTGAACCTGGCGCAGAACGCCTTGCAGGCCATGCCCGAAGGTGGGCGGCTCCACGTGCGAACGGAGTACGACGGCCGATCGCGCCAAGCGACGGTCCGCGTCAGCGATACGGGGCCCGGAATCAGTCCGGAAGACGAGCCGCGCTTGTTCGAGCCCTTTTTTTCCAGGCGCGAAGACGGCACGGGCTTGGGCTTGGCGCTGTGCCGTGAAATCGTGATCCAACATGGCGGCAGTATCGAATACCTGCCTGCCGACGGCCGCGGCGCCACGTTTCGCGTCGTCTTGCCTGCTGAAGGGGCGATCGAAAAATGACCGCACCACTTCACGCGGCCCCACCTCATGCGGCAACCATCCTGGTGGCGGACGACGATGCAACGATCCGGACCAATCTGGCCCTTTGGTTGCGGTCGAAGGGCTATCAAGTCGTGGAGGCCGTCGACGGCCGGGAGGCGGCGGAGCACCTCGCCGCCGGCACTCTGGCGCTGGCGCTGCTCGACCTGAAGATGCCCGGTTGCACCGGACTTGAACTCTTGCGAGAGTACCAGGATCAGCTCGAAGAGCTGCCGGTGATCGTGATCACGGCCTATGGCGGCAGCCAGGCGGCGATCGAAGCCATGAAATTGGGCGCGTTCGACTACATCACCAAGCCGTTCGACCTGGATGAGGTGCTGTTCACCGTTCGACGCGCTTTGACGCAGCAGGCGCTGGTGGCGCAGGTGCGTGCCTTGGCGGCGTCAACTCGTCATGACGCACCGGACGAGGTCGATGAGGAATTCGTCGGCCGAACGCCCGCGATGTTACAGGTGTTCAAGACAATCGGCCGGCTGGCCACGACGAAAGAGCCGGTGCTGATCCTGGGCGAGAGCGGCACGGGCAAGGAACTGGTGGCCAGCGCGATCCACGCCAGTTCCGGCCGCGCGGGAAACGCGTACGTCAAAGTGAACTGCGCCGCGCTCAGCCCCACGCTTCTGGAAAGCGAATTGTTTGGTCACGAACGCGGAGCCTTCACCGGCGCCGTGGCGCGTCGCATCGGACGGTTCGAGCAGGCCGACGGGGGAACGATCTTCCTTGATGAAATCGGCGATTTGGACGTCGACTTGCAGGCCAAGCTGTTGCGCGTGCTGCAAACCGGACAGTTGGAG
>DATLQY010000098.1:0-3063 GCA_035534975.1 Pirellulales bacterium | reverse complement strand
TAAATCCGATCGAATGGCCCCATACTTTTGATCCTGATTCTGTTCCGCCGACGCCCGGTGGTTCCAGAAGATGCCACCGGCTTGCCCGGTGGAGTCTCACGTTGTCAGCTACAAACGGCTGGCACCAATATCCCCCGATTGCCCGGCCGCTGCCTTTGGCAGCGGCCGGGCAATCGGGGTACGACGACAGGGACAGAGACCGCCTTTGAGTAGCTGCCAACGTCACGGACCACCGGGCAAGCCGGTGGCATGGCATGCTGCACGCTGTGGCGGAACAAAACCGGGATAACGCTCCAAACTCCGGACTGGGGCATTTTGCGCTGCCCAGGCTCTGCCCCAGCCAGTGTGAATGTCTCATTCTTACACGCGTGACGTACAATCGGTGGCAACGTGACCGCCGGCGCCGTACAATGGCGGCCAACGTCGTAGGTTAGGCTTTCCAGCCTGACGGAGTCTTCATGAGTCTCTAACGCTTTACTTGACTTCCGGTGCCACATGACGCGATACAACGCTCGACTCCATCGCCGCGCATTCGCGCAGCTTGCGGCCACCGGCGCCGCGACGATCGCCTTTCCACGTTTCACGCGCGCCGCGGACGACGCGAAGATGAAAACTCACACCTACAAGAAAGTCGGCGACGTCGAGATCAAAGCCGATGTATACAACGCGCCGGCCGGCGGCCGGCGACCGACCGTCATTTGGATTCACGGTGGGGCGCTGATCGTGGGCCATCGCGGCGGGCTGATGAACCGCTTCCACGACAATCTGATCGGGGCGGGCTGGACGGTCGTTTCCATCGACTACCGATTGGCGCCCGAGACGAAGCTGCCCGCGATCCTCGAGGACGTCCGCGACGCCTGCCGTTGGGTCCGCGAGCAGGGGCCGAATTTGTTCGGCGCCGATCCAGAGCGGATCGCCGTTACGGGCGGCTCGGCCGGCGGGTACCTGACGCTTTGCAGTGGTTTCCTGGTCGAACCACGGCCCAAAGCGCTGGTGCCGTTCTGGGGTTATGGCGACGTGGCCGGATCGTGGTACAGCCGGCCCGATCCGTTCTACTCGAAGCAGCCCGCCGTGCCCAAGGAAGAAGCCTATGCGGCGGTCGGCAACGAGGTCATCACCGGCGGCGAAGGGAAGAACAACCGCGGGCGGTTCTATCTCTATTGCCGCCAACAGGGGTTGTGGCCCCGCGAGGTGACCGGCCACGATCCCGACGAGGAGCCCAAGGCGTTCGACCCTTTTTGCCCTGTGCGAAACGTGACCGCGAATTACCCACCGACGATGCTGATACACGGCGATCAGGATACCGACGTTCCCTACGAACAATCGGTCTTGATGGACAAGCAACTTACCCGGCACGGCGTCGAACACGAGTTGGTTACCGTGGCCGGTGGCGGCCACGGCCTATCCGGCATCGACGCCAAGATCGTCGACGCGACCTACGACCGGGCGATCGAGTTCCTGAGGCGGCATTTGCGGTAGTAGGAGGTCACGTCGGCGATGAAGACGAAACAACCTGGCATCATGACGAGGTCGTACGTGTTGCATGTCGTCGCCAACGTGGCCGATCTGGTGAATTCGCGAAAGGTGGCACCCGCGCTCATGCTGGGCGACGGACTTGCCGTCGTGGGGATTTCCAGCGCGGCTGACATGCATTTGGCGGCGAGCGACGGCCGAGACTTCTACGTCGATCAGCGAGGTGGTTTCGTCGACTTGACCCCGGAGTTCCGCTCGGCGGGGGAACCGACGGCCGCCTGGTGGTGCCCGACGGACATGGTGGCCAACGTCACGGCGCTTCAAACGTGCCTACCGATCGCCAGGGAAGGGCATATTCTGCTCCAATTGGCCGGCCGGCCAGGCCAGAAAGGCGCCGTTCGCATCAACCTTTTCGTCTCGGTCGAGAGCGACGTTGACGCTTCGCCGACCGCATCGGTGACGGGACAGAGTTAGAGCCTATTCCCAAGCCGCCGTTGAGGTGCCGGCGTCCCCTTGACTTTCTCCGCCGACATACGTATGAATGAGTACGTTGTCACCGTGGAAAGGAGACTCATGGCCGGAAAGAAACCGTCGGCGATCAGCGGTCGCGAGTTCGGGATCCTCAAGCTGCTCTGGGAGTCGGGCCCCTTGACCGTTCGCGAAGTCCGCGCGCGGTTGGCCAGAGACGAGGAGATTCCCTACACGACCGTGCTGGGTCTGATGCAACTGATGGAGAAAAAAGGGTACGTGCGGCACGAAGCCGTGGGCAAGACCTACCGCTACTCGGCCAGCGTGCGGCGCAGGCCCACGTTGCGGTTGGTGCTGCGCGATTTCATCAGCCGCTTCTTCGACGGCTCGGCCCAATCGATGGTGTCGGGTCTGGCGGAGTGTTCCGAATTGAATCCGGAAGTCTGGGAGCAGCTCCAGCGCGAAATGCGTAGTCGAAGGGAGAAACGCCGTGAATGACACCTTGCACGAGCATGTTGGATCGTGGAGCGAATCGCTGGGGCATTGGCTTCTCGCCTGGACGACAGTGGTCGTCGTCGTGGCGATTTTGCACCTCGCCTGTCGCCCGCGGCGCAGCGGCGTGAGGTACGCGGGCTGGCTCCTGGCCACGTTTTCGGGGGCGGCGCTACTACCCGTCGCGATTTCGGTCGAACCGATGGTTTCGTGGCAAGCTCTGCTATTGAGCTTCCAAAACCCGGCCGCGCACGAATCGACGAAGGAAGGCGCGTTTCGCTCATGGTTCGATCACCCGTCGACAGCCGAATTGAACGCTCACCCGGCACCCTTGGCGGAGGCAACGCGGTCGTTGACCGACATTTCGGCCGCGGCATTACCGGGCGGCGGCCTCGCGACCAAGGCGCACGGCGACCTGCTCGCAGGACGGAATCGGACAACGTGGATCGAGCCAGGCGTACTGTTGGCGCTGGGAGTCTGGGGACTCGGCACCCTTGGCTGGCTTACGCGGTTGGCGCTTGGAATGTTTGAAGTGCGCAAACTGGTGGCCGCGAGCACCGTGCCCGCCTCGATCGAATTGAAGGTGGCATGGAATGCGGCGCGGCGAGAAATGGGGTTGCGCCGCCGCGC
>DATLQY010000097.1:0-4213 GCA_035534975.1 Pirellulales bacterium | reverse complement strand
CCCGCGTCGTTGCACGCCAGCGTGCCTCCCGGCCCCGCGTCGATAAAGACGCCGATCTTTCGAACCACGTTGGCACAGGCAACACCGTGCGGCATCATCGGAGGCGGCATGGTGACGATTTCCCCACGGACCAACTCCTGCCGCGAGCCGTCCGGAGGCTGGGGCTGCAGAAGGAATTCCTCGGCGGTCAACAACTTGGATTGTGTGACGGTTGACACCACGTGCTCCTTCTTGTTCACCAATTCTATCAGAAGACCGGCATGCGTTCAACGGTAGGCCCACCCAACCTCTCCGCCGCGCGCGGGATGACTGTCAGGGCGCGATCCGCCGTGCGACCTCGGCCGGGTCGACCGGGCCGCTTACCTCGATCCAACGGCACTCACTCAGGCTGCGAAACCAGGTCATCTGCCGCTTGGCGAAGTTGCGGGTGTGCGTCTGGACCAAGGCCAGCGTGTCGTTCAAATCGCGCTTTGCCGCCAGGTGCGCCAACACTTCACGATAGCCCAATGCCTGCCGGGCCGAACGGCTGAAGTGGCACCCTTGCGCCAAAAGCTGTTTGACTTCTGCGACGAGGCCAGCCGCGAACATCGCTTCGACGCGCTCGTTGATCCGAGCGTAGAGCTCCTCACGGGGCCAGTCGAGAACGTATACGTGGCACTCGTCGGGTGGCTGGGCACGATCGAACTGCCCTTGTAAACGGCTGATCGGCTCGCCGGTGAGCTGATAAACCTCATACGCCCGAATCAGCCGCCGTGTATCGTTCGGGTGCAACCGGCTTGCGGCGACCGGGTCGACCGCCTGGACCCGCTGGTAGATCCACTCCTTGCCGTGGATTTCAATGCTCGATTCCAGTGCGCGCCGCAGCTCCCAATCGGCCGTGGGTCCATCGAAGATGCCACGCAACAGGGCCTTTAGATAGAGCGGCGTGCCTCCGACGAATAGCACCCGCCGGCCACGGCCGCGGATGTCCGCGGCGGCCGCCTCGGCGGCGGCAACGTACCTGGCCAGGCTGAACTCCTCATCCGGCTCGATCAGATCGATCAGGTGGTGCGGGACGGCCCGCCGCTCGGCCGCGGTCGGCTTGGCGGTGCCGATGTCGAGCCCACGGTAAAGTGCCATCGAGTCGAGCGAGACGATCTCGGCCCCAATCCGCCTGGCCAATTCCAGCCCAACGGCCGTCTTTCCGCCGGCGGTCGGGCCCGACAGGAACCAACAATCGGCAAAGGGGCCAGTGGTGTCGTCAAGCGGGCGTGTGTCGGTCGAAGTCATTCGAATTGATTGCCGTGTTGGCTGTTCCGACTTGACGACGGAGCCGCAGTAGAGCGTAATAGAGGTTGACGTACTTGATTCTGGCCTCCGTAAAGGCGTTTGGAAAGGTGGACCTCGTTGAATGGCGATGAAAGCACGCTGGCCAGGCTGATGGCCGTCATCGAAGACCGCAAGGCCCATCCAAGCGACCAGTCGTACACGTCGTTGCTGCTGGCCGGCGGGGCCGCGAAGATTCGCAAGAAGATCGTCGAGGAGTCCGCCGAATTGTTCGAGGCGGCTTGCGAAGCAGACTCCGCGGGGCGCGAGCACGTCATCCGCGAGTCGGCCGATCTGGTGTACCATTTGTTCGTGCTCCTGTCCCAACGCGGTATCGCTTTGGCGGACCTTGAAGCCGAGCTTGCCCGCCGGTTCGGTACCTCGGGATTGGCGGAGAAGGCGGCGCGGAATGATGACCAACGTTGACCCGGCGACGTACGATACCGATGGGGCAAACACCGATCGGCGGATTCACCGGGGGGCTGACGCCCCCCGCTCGCCTCTCCCGACTCCTGACTCCTGACTCCTACATCATGACCAACTTTCGCATTGGGGTGCCTAGCAAAGGGCGCCTCGCCGAAATCGCCACTGAGCTACTGAAAGAGGCCGGCCTGAGCTTCCGCCGTTCGGAACGGAGCCTCTTCGCCCGTTGCCGCGACATCCCGATCGACGTCACGTTTCTGCGTACCGAGGACATTCCCGTGCTTTGCGCCGAGGGGGCGATCGACATGGGGATCACCGGCAGCGACCTGGTGGCCGAGAGCGGAGCGGAGGTGGCCGAGCGGCTCGACTTGGGTGTGGGGCAGTGCCGATTGGCGGTCTGCGTGCCCGATGACAGTGAAATCCGGTTGCCCACCCAATTGGACGGCTGCCGCATCGCAACCAGCTTTCCGCGCAACACCGAGCGTTACCTCAAGATACACGGGGCGACGGCCCACATGGTGAAACTTTCCGGTTCGGTCGAAGTGATGATCGCGCTGGGTGTGGCCGAGGCGATCGTCGACCTGGTCGAGACCGGCAGCACGTTGGCGGCCAATCACTTGCGGATTCTCGACGAAATCGGCCGTTACCAGACGGTGCTGATCCAAGGCCGCGATTGTCCGAACGTCGAGCTGGCCGATCGGGTCGTGCGGCGGCTGGAGGGGGTGGTGATCGCGAGGAGCTACTCGCTCTTGGAATACAATGTCCCTCGGTCGAAGCTGGCTGAGGCCGAGCAGATCACGCCCGGCTTCAACTCGCCCACGGTCAGCGCGTTGGAAGATCCCGACTGGTGCGCGATCCGCGTGATGGTCAAGCGGAGCGACGTGATTTCGATCATGGAGCGGCTCGAGGCCCTGGGCGCCAGCGCGATCCTGGAAACACAGATCACGAATTGCCGGTTGTAAAGAAAAGGAATTCGCGATGATTCCGCCCGAAATGTTCCAAACGGTTGCGTTCTTCTTCTTGCTTCTCGCAATGTGGTACTTTGTCCGCGCACCACAGCGCGCCAGAGCAGCGAATGAGTATCAGGAGCGCGCTCAGCAACACATCGATCTTGCTAGTGAGCACATCATCCGTTCTGATGAACACATGCAGAAGGTCGAAGCTCTGCTGACGCGGATCGCCGACTCACTCGAAAAGCGACGGTAGAATCAGACCAAGTCACCGCGAACCATTGTTGCCGTGACCGGCCGATCCGAATCGAACAACAACTCATAAGGGTCGTGAGCCTCGCGATCGGGCAATGCAAGGATGGCCAGGTTCGCCGTCTTGCCTGGTACGAGGCTGCCGACGTCATTCTCCAACCCCAACGCTCGCGCGCCGCGGAGCGTACCAAGTTCCAGCACTTCGGCCGGCGCGAGTTCAGGAAACCGCCGCGCTACGAACCGCATCTCCTCCAGAATGCTCAGATCGGGGTTGGAGGCCCGGCTGTCAGTGCCCAAGGCGACGTTGGAACCCGCTGCCAGCAATTGCGGCAAGGGATAGCGCGCATGGCCGAAATAGTCATGCGTGCGGGGGCAGTAGATCACCGATAGACGATCGGCGTGCGCCGCGACGAACTCGATCTCTTCACGGTCGAAGTAGTTTCCGTGGATCGCCAGCGCGCGGTCACAGGCCGCCAGGCGGCTGAGATAGTCGAGCGGGCGCGTGCCCGGCGCGATCGCCGTCGCATCCCAAGCGCCCAATTCCATGAGCAGATCGCGGAACGGCCCGCCACCCGTGGCCAAAAGTTCCAATTCCTCGGGCGATTCAGCCAGGTGAATGGCGACGGGAACCTTTTTCGCGGCGGCCAGCGCCGTCAGCGCGGCAAACAACTCAGGATGCACCGTGAACGGCGCATGGGGGCTTAGCCCCGGCCGCCAACCGCCGGCGCCATGCGCCAGATGTGCCAGCGCTTCGTCCCGTTTTTGTTCCAACCGCTCGCGGGCCAGACCGATCGCTTCGAGAAACACTGTTGGCACAATCGGCGAACTGGTCATCGCGTCGGCCGACCAGCCCGGCGTTGCGATTTCACCCAATGTCGTCGTGCCGGCCGTGAGGCTCTCTTGCAAGCCTTTCCGGACCGCCGACAAAACTGGTTCGCCCCGCGCGCGCCGAAAAGCGACAACCTCGCGAATCCAACCGGGAAATGCCATCTTCGGCCGGCCCAGCGGTCGCGACACGTCGCTGAATTCAAGGTGCGTGTGGGCGTTCACCAGCCCGGGCACGATGGCCACGTTACCCAGCTCGCACGTCACGCAGCCCTCCGCTTCGCGTCCGACGGCCACGATCCGCCCGGCCGCAATCGTCACGACGCCGTCGGCAATTGGCGGCGCCGTCACGGGAAAGACGTAGCGGGCTTTCAGCGCGATAGTGGGCGAGCGCGAGGGCATCGTCGTTACGATAGCCGCGGCGCGGTGGGAATCAAGGGAACGGCGGGAATAGCACC
>DATLQY010000096.1:0-3490 GCA_035534975.1 Pirellulales bacterium | reverse complement strand
CAAGACGTGGTCGTTTGGCACGAGCAAATGAAAATGTCTCCGAGCGAAATCGTGTCAACGTACCCGACGATCTCGCTCGCAGACGTCTACAGTGCCCTGGCTTACTATCACGATCATTCCGCCGAGATCGACAAACAAATGACTGACGAAGCCGCGTTCGTCGACGAGTTGCGGGCAACGACTCCGTCGAAGCTCCGACAGATATACGTCGAGCGTACGGCGCAGGGGAAACCGAATCATGACGGAGCTGATTCGCTTCCATCTGGATGAGCACGTTGACCCAGCGATTGCCGCCGCGCTTCGGCGGCGTGGAATCGACGTAACCACGACAGTCGAAGCATCATTACGTTCGTCTCCCGACGAAAACCATCTGGACCATGCACGGTTGGAAGGGCGCGTGATTGTCACACACGACCGCGACTTTCTGAGGTTCGACAGGTTGGGCGTGGTCCATCCGGGTGTGGCCTACAGTCGGAACGGCGAACGATCCATCGGCCAGCTCGTGGAAATGTTGGCATTGATGTGGGAAGTCTGTACTCCAGCAGATATGCAAAACCGTGTTGAGTTCCTTTGATCAGGAGCGAACGACCCTAATGCTCTCCCTTTATGTCCGTGCCATCCGAGTCATCCGTGGTTTCCCAGAGTTGGTTGGGCCGGTCCGTATCCCCTCGCTCATCGTTCTTGTCTTCTGCGCCGCATTTTTGCCCGGCCCCTCGGCGTTCGCCCAGCGTAACCCCGATATCGGCTACGTCTTCCCTCCTGGTGGACAAGCCGGAACCACCGTCGAAGTCAATCTCGGCGGCTACGATTGGACGCCCGACATGGAATTCTTCGTCCTCGATCGCCGCGCGCAACTTCTCGCCGACGGGCCGCCTGGCGAGATTCTCGTTCCGCCGCCTCCCTACTGGTTCGGTTCCAAGGGCCGGCTCGGCGCCGTGCCGCTGCCGCGCGAAGTTCCCGCGCGGTTCGTCGTTGCGGCCGATTGTCCGCCGGGACCAGTCTACTGGCAGGCCGCCAATGCCAACGGCGGCACGGCGACCGGCGTGTTCGTCGTCGGAACCGGTCCGCAAGTGGTCGAAGACGAATGCCGAAAGGCGCCGCAGGCATTGACATCGCTCCCCGTGACCGTCTCGGGGCGGATCTCGAAGATCGAGGAGGTCGACCGCTACCGATTCGTCGCTCCACGGGCAGGGCCGGTGACGTGCGATCTTGTGGCCCGTCGGCTGGGCGCCAATTGGCACGGCTGCCTGGAGGTCCGCGACGCGGCGACGAAGCTGGTGGCCGACGTTGTCGACGCCGAGGGGCTCGACACCGCGTTGACTTTCGCCGCCCAGACCGGCGCCGAATACGAAGTAGCGGTCCGCGACATCGACCACGCCGGTGACCGCTCGTACGTCTATCAGTTGACGATCGCCGCCGCCCCGCGCGTGGTCGCCTCGCTACCGGCCGCGGGCCGGCGCGGCGAAACGCGCGAAGTCGAATTCGTCGGCATCGGCGTCGCCACGGGGGCCTTGCAGTTGGAATCGGTCGCCCGGCCGGTCACGTTTCCCACCGATCCATCGCGATCGTCGCTGGTCTATTCGCTCGAGACCCCCTTCGGGACCGCGTTGCCATTTGAATTGCTCCTGAGCGACCTGCCGGAGTTGATCGAGCCGGCGGCGCCGGCCGCCGCCCCGCACGAGCTGCCGGCGCCGGCCGCGGTGACCGGCGCGCTCGATCAGCCGACTTCCGTCGATCGCTACCTGCTTGAAGTCAAGCAGGGTGAACGATGGACGATCGCGCTGGAAGCCCGGCGGTTCGGTTCTCCGCTCGACGTCTCGCTGGCCGTCGTGGGCCCTGACGGCAAGGAGTTGGCCAATAACGACGACCTGCCAGGGACGACCGACGCCGGCTTGGAATTCGCCGCGCCGGCCGACGGCGGCTACCAACTGGTGGTGAGCGACATGGCGGCCCGCGGCGGCACGCGCGCGGCCGTATACCGCCTGTCGGTTGCAAAGCCGCAGGCCGATTTTCGGCTTGAAGTACCGCAGCGCGTGAACGTTCTTTTGGGCGGCTCGGCCGGCGTTCTGGTCAAGGCCACTCGGCTGGGCGGTTTCGCCGGCCCGATCAAACTCACGTTCGCCGGCCTTCCGGCGGGTGTGAGCGCACCGGCCGAGATGACAATTCCCGCCGACAAGAGCGAGCTGGCCGTCGCGCTGACGGCCGGCGCCGAGGCGACCGCCGCGGCGGCGCTGGTCAAAGTGACGGGCGAAGCGAAAGTTGGCGAGACGACGGTCACCCGGCAAGCGCTTGCCGCCGCCGCCGGCAACCTGGCGCCGCGCGGACTGGATGGCAACCTGGTTTCCGAGATCCTGGTGGCGAGCATGATGAAACCGCGCGTGAAGGGGCGGCCGGTCGATCAGGATACCGGGCGGAAGGTGCATCGTGGGGCGACGTTTCCGGCCGACGTGATCGTCGAGCGCTTGGAGGGGTACCAGGGGGAGATCGTGCTCAAGATGGCGGCCAGGCAGTCGTACCAGGTGCAAGGGATCACGGGCGACGACATCGTCGTTCCGCCCGGCGTGACCAACACCATCTATCCCTGCCACATGCCCGAGTGGCTCGAAACGACCCGCACCTCGCGGATGGGGATGATTTCGGTCGTGCAAGTGCCCGACCCGCGGGGCCGCGTGCGACACCTGGTCGCCGAGATGACCGGTTTCATCACGATGACGTTGGAGGGACCGCTTCTCAAGCTGGCGCACGTGCCCCTTGAAACGCCCGTAGTGCCCGGCCAGACGTTTGACGTCCGCCTGAAGATTTCGCGGTCGGCGAAGCTGGCCGAGCCGGTGCGGCTCGAACTTCGCCTTCCCGAGGATCTCACCGGCCTGCTCTCGGTTGTGTCTATGGATGCGCCGCTCGAAGTGCCGCTCGATCGAGAGGAAGCCGAGCTCCGGATCGCCACCACGGCCGATCCGCGGTTGGCCGGTGTGCGCAGATTCACGATCCGCGCCACGGGCCTGCAAGACGGCAAGTGGCCCGCCGTCTCCGAGACCACGGTCGAGGTCGATTTCAGCGTGAAACCGTAGCGTGGACTTTAGTCCGCGTCCCAGCGTGGTTCAATCAACGCGTGCTGAAGCCACGGAATGCCACTGCGTGCCGAAACCCACGCTACGGAATGCCACGCGCCGTCGATCTCCGTAACGTGGACTTTAGTCCGCGTTGCCCCCTAGATGCGAGCCCGCATCGGCGATATTGTAGACTCATGAGCAGCGATCGATCCAATTGGAACCTGCCGCCGCCGGCAGGCTTTCAAGGCCTGCGCGATGATCTGCGGCTCGACATTTATCAGCAGGCTTTACCCCATTGGCGGCAAGACGGGGCGACCTATTTCATCACCTTTCGGCTACACGATTCGCTGCCGCAAGCCAAGCTCAACGAACTTCGAGCATTCAAGACCGATTGGGAACGGCGGCGACCGCCGCGTCCCGCGCACGACCGGAACGATTTG
>DATLQY010000095.1:0-2775 GCA_035534975.1 Pirellulales bacterium | reverse complement strand
TTCAACCTCGAAGTGCCTTCGCGCCAATTCGAGTGCCACGTCGTCTTTTGTACGCATGATTTCACCTACTAATTCCCCATCGTCCTATGCCCAAGACGAGTATACCAGCCGCAACCCGCCGCCGCATCATCAAGTAGACCGCAACGATCCGGCCGGTCTCGACTTCTACTTCGATGTTGACGGTTAGATTGAACATGGGCGGGCTCTTGAGTGGACTCGGCAGCCCCCGCAGTCGCGGCACTCCGTGACGGGGGCCATCAGGCCGGTCGCCCAACGCGACCGGCAATCTCCGCCAGGTAGTGTCGGAGCTACATCCCGCTCCGTCTGCCCGTTTTTTGAGCACGCTTCGGCGGCCGAAAGCCCCGCCGTTTGCGGTCGCTTTGGCGGATAATCACATATGCTGAAATAGTGTTTTATATCGAAGAATTTGACTATTCTATCACCGCCTGGCATTGACCGATCGGTCGGCTCTCTCGCCCTGCCTGCCCAGTTTTTTGGCAGCACTGCGCGGAAACGATGCACGTCCCCCATTCGTTTGATTCGTGTGATTCGTGGACCACTTGCTCCGTGTCGTTCCTTTTTGGCTGTGCCGTAACCGGCATACCGGGTACCCCCCCTGGCGTGAAGTTACCGAAAGCAGCGTCAGCAGCGTCAGCAGCGTCAGCACGACCCTGTTTGCCGGGCGCAACATCCTGCTGCTCATGGGCTTGCGAACCTCGCCGCGGATGCAGCGCGATCAAACGACCAGCGTCAGCGAGCGTCAGCATCGCCGCTGCCCAGCGTCAGCGTCGTAGGTGCCGTTAGCTTTTACGCTCGCCTCCGTGCGCTTCGAACCGTAACTCGATCTGGCGCCGGCCCTGGTGACCGTCGCGAGTAAACTCGATCAGGATGCCGAACGCGCGCAGGTTGGGGGCCATGCGTCGCAACAGCCCCGAGAATTGCGCTAAGCCCTTTGGCCAGTCGGGCCGCCGGCGCTCAGAGGCATCGGCCTCTTGATCGAGCGCCGCCAGCAGCCCCGACGCGGTGCCGCGCCACGTACCCGAGCGAACGAGTTTGAGGATCGGGACGGCAATCGAGCTCGATTCCAGCGCGAACAGGCTGATTGCCTCGTTGTGCCGCGCGTAGAGCCGCTCGAACGTACCCGGGGCGCAGCCCAATGCCGGCTCCGCGGCGGCGGCCCATTGCGCGAAGTCGGCCAGACGAGGCAACTCGGGCGGCCGTACCGTCGCGAGCCGCGCCAGCGCGGTCGCCGCCGCCTCGGCCAGTGCCCCCACCAGCCAAGGGCGCTCCTGCTCGAACTCCCGCCAGAATTCGGCCTCCGTTCGCCGGCGGCTTGGTGGAATGACGGGCAATTGCACCACCAGCGCCCGGTCGAGCAGGTCGCCGCGGCTGGCGAGATCTTCGATACCCGTCACCAACACCGGCCGCTGGGCGTCAAAGATCGTTTCCTCTTCATTTTCGAACAGCGTGCGCGTGGCGAACCCGCCCCCCGTCGAAAGCCGGCACAGCGCGTCGGACAGCCAGCCCGGCAACCGCGAGAGGTTATCGAGTGCGATCACCCATCCGTTGTGCGCCGCCAGGGCCAGATCGTGCGCTTCCTTGGGACAGGCGCGCAAAGGGGCCGAATTCGGGTCGACCAGTGCCCGCAGCACGCGGGCTTGTGTACTCTTGCCGCTCCCCTGCTCACCGTAAAGAAACAAAATCGGGTACGGTCCGGCGGGGCGAAGCGCCGTCACAAGCCAGGCCGCGACCAAGGGCCAATCGTCGTCGCCGACGTTGATGAACCGGCGCAAGCGGTCGAGCGCCTTGCCGGGCTCAGGCTCCGGCAAGGCGAGCACGGCGTTGGCGCGACGGAAGCGCACCGGCGGCCGCTCGACGACATTCCAATGCCCCGGCCCGATGGCCACGGCCCGCCAGCGCCGATCGGCCAGGTCGAGGTAGATTTGTCCCTCGTGGCCCGCCACGCGTGAGAACACCAGGTGTTCTTGGCCCTCGAACCTCGCGCGCGCTTCGAGCACGGCGAGCGCATCGGCCAGGGCGTTGGACTTGGGGGCGGTATGGTGTATGTCGTAGTGTCGCCGCGCCAGCCACTGGGCAAACGCGCGGCTGCGTAACCGCCAATGCTCGTGCCAGGTTTGCACCTCGATCGTCGCATAGGCCGTACCGTCGGCGGTATGCCAAAGTTCAGCCCCCGCCGCCAAATTCGATAGCGCCGTCGCCTGCGACGGAATCGTTCCGTTACTCGCCGGCGGGCTGGGATCGTCCCCCAGCAGCATGTCCGCGAGGGGCGACGGATTTCCCCAATTCGTGTCGTCGGCAGGTGAATTTGCGCCGTCGGGGCTCGGAAATGATTCTGCGGTCGTCATGGTGATTGCTCCTGAAGTGTAGTGATCTGATGTCCCTGTAACATATACGTCTGTATATGTTACTGCGACGGTTGTCAAGCGTCCATTTCTGAAAAAAATCGACGACGGCGCCGAATTTGGATGAACGTCTTCCGTTGGCGCCGGACGCCGTCGGCACGATCGTGAACCTGACGCTATTCCTCACCAGCATGGCCTCCGTCCCCGAGAATGCGCGAGAAGGAGATCGGCACGGTCAAGCGCGGAGACCTCGACGCCCTTTATCGCGAGCTTCGGAATGTCGGGCGCCAGTTCGTCAGCGACTGCCGGCGAACAGTTGAGTCAGAGGAGCAAACCCCTGGCACGGCGGACACTGACCGGCGCCAATTCAAGACCAGATTTCCCTTCGGCGCCTATACTTCGCGTTCGCAAA
>DATLQY010000094.1:0-29934 GCA_035534975.1 Pirellulales bacterium | reverse complement strand
TTGTGCATGCTCGCCAGCGTGTCGGGGTGCTCGGGGCCGAGCTTGGCTTTCATCAGCGCCAGCGTCTCCTCGCGGAGCTTGAGCGCCTCGGTGTACCGGCCGAGTGCATCGTAGGTGATGGCCAGGTTGTGCATGCTCCTTAGCGTGTCGGGGTGGTCAGGGCCGAGCTTGGCTTTCCTTAGCGTCAGCGTTTCTTCGTTGAGCTTGAGTGCCTCGGCGTGCCGGCCCAACTGGTAGTAGCTAGCAGCCAGGTTGTTCATGCTCTCAAGCGTGCCGGGGTGGTCGGGGCCGAGCTTGGCTTTCTTGAGCGCCAGCGTCGCTTCGAGGAGCTTGAGGGCCTCGGCCTGCCGGCCGAGGGCGCCGTAGCTGTTGGCCAGGTTCCCCATGCTCACAAGCGTGTCGGGGTGGTCAGGGCCGAGCTTGGCTCTCTGAAGCGTCAGCGTCTCTTCGTGGAGCTTGAGCGCCTCCGCGTGCCGGCCGAGGGCATCGTAGCTGTTGGCCAGGTTGTTCATGCTTGCAAGCGTCAAGGGGTGGTCGGGACCAAGCTTGGCTTTCATCAGCGTCAACGTCTCTTCGCGGAGCTTGTGGGCCTCGGCCTGCCGGCCGAGGGCGGCGAAGCTGTCAGCCAGGTTGTTCATGCTTGTCAGTGTCAAGGGGTCGTCGGGCCCAAGCTTGGCTTTCTGAAGGGTGAGCGTCTCTTCGCGGAGCTTGAGGGCCTCGGCCTGCCGGCCGAGGGCGCCGTAGCTGTTGGCCAGGTTCACCATGCTCGTAAGCGTGGCGGGGTGCCCGGGGCCGAGGTGCTGGCTGCGGAGCCTGCGGGCCTTCTGGAATTGCTCCTCCGCCTTCTCGGCTTCGCCGAGGTTAAAAAAAGAAATGCCCAGCGTGGTGCGCAGCCGCGCTTCGATGAGCGGCTGCGTGGCAAAGCCTTGTTCCACGAACGGCAGGGCGGCTTCGACCGCCCGGCGCAAGGTGACGTCGTGCCCCAGGCCGCCCTCCTGCCCCTCCGGCCGGGCGGCGGCGAAGACTTTGTTCTCGACGAATTCGAGCACGGCCGCCGTCTCGGACTCGCGCGCCTGGGCGGTTTGTTTGGCCTTCTTCTCGGCTTCGGCTGAGGCGAGCGCTTCTTGCTTGGCTTGGCTCTCCCCTTCGGCCCGCTCGGCTTCGGCCTGCCGTGCCCGTTCGGCGCGCACCAGGCCCCAGGTCGTCCCCACGATGCCGCCTACTAACGAGACGACGATGACCGCCGCCGCCAGCACCGGGCCCTTGTTCCGGCGCACGAATTTCGTCAGCCGGTAGCCGGCCGACGGTGGGCAGGCCAGCACCGGCTCGTCGTTCAGGTAACGCTCGATGTCGTGCGCCAAACCGTTGGCCGTCTCATAACGCCGGTTGCGGTCCTTCTCCAGGCACTTCATCGCGATCCAATCGAGCTCGCCCTTGACCAGCCCGCCGAGCTGCTTCGGCTCCGAGCCGCGGTTCGCGGCAATCGAGGGGAGTCCCTCCGTCGAGCTCAACCGCGTGCTCGGCTTGGGCGGCTCCTCCTCGCGGATGATCCGCAGCCGCCTCCCGCAGCCGCTTCCGCTCGAAGGGCGTCGTGCCGGTCAGAAGCTCGTACAAGAGCACGCCCAGGGCGTAGACGTCGCTGCGCGTGTCGATATCGAGGGCGTTGAGCTTGGCCTGCTCGGGACTCATGTACTCCAGCGTGCCGACGATCTGGCCCAGCTCGGTACACATCGTGCGCTCGGTGAGCTTCGACCCGGTGGCCTTGGCCACGCCAAAGTCGATGACCTTGGGCACCGGCTGGTCGTCGTATTCGGCCACCAGCACGTTCGAGGGCTTGAGGTCGCGATGGATGACGCCCTTGGTGTGGGCGTGCTGCACGGCCTGGCAGACCGGCACGAACAGCTCCAGGCGCCGCCGCGGCGTGAGGCGGTGCTCGTCGCAGTACTTGGTGATCGGGACGCCCTTGACCAGTTCCATCACGAAGTAGGGGCGGCTGGAGGACAATTGCAGATTGGGGATTGCGGATTGCGGATTATTCGGATCGTCAATCCGCAATCCGCGATCCGCAATCCGCAATTCCCCCGTGGTTCCCGCGTCGAGCACCTTGGCGATGTTGGGGTGGTCCATCAGGGCCAGGGCCTGGCGTTCGGCCTCGAAGCGGGCGATGACCTGGCGGCTGTCCATGCCGGGCTTGATGAGCTTCAGCGCCACTTTGCGCTGGACGGGGTGGGTCTGCTCGGCCATGAAGACCGTGCCCATGCCCCCCTCGCCGATCTGCTGCAAAAGCTTGTAGGGCCCGATCACCGTGCCGGGGTGTTCGGTCGTGCGTTGGTCGACCGTCTCGCCGAGGGGAATGCGCGGTTGCTAGTGAAAAGAGCCGATTTCGGCCCGGGCCCGCAACAGCTCCTCAACGTCGGCACGCAGCGCGGCGTCGCCGGCGCAGGCTTGCTCCAAGAAAGCCGGCCACTCGTCAGGCGCGTGCTTGTCGAGCGCCTCGAGAAAGATCGCCTTCGCTCGCTCGGATTGTTTGCTCATGATCGTCGTTTCCCAAGGCGGCAACACGGCTCCCACTAACAATGCGGTATTTGCCCCTTGTTTTTCTCACGCCGGGCAAGAAAAACAAGAAAAAAAACCGCCGGACTCGCCGGAATGCTCCGGATTACGGCTCCGACGCGGCTCGCAGCTCGCGCTGCAGCCAGGCGCGAGCGTAGTTCCAGTGCCGGTAGGCGGTTGCGGTCGAGATGCCAACGGCTTTCGCGGCCTCTTCGACCGTCAAGCCGGCGAAGTACCGCAATTTGACGAGTTGCGCGGCGGCGGCATCGTCGCGGGCCAGCTTGGCCAGCGCGTCGTCAATCGCCAGGAATTGGTCCGGTGTGGCGGTGGTGGCGAGGTCGATGGAATCGATGTCAATGCGCTTGAGCCCGCCGCCTCGCTTTGCACGCCCCTTTTCCCGTGCGCGATCTACTAGGATCCGCCGCATCGCTTCCGCGGCAGCGGTAAAGAAATGACCCCGCGAATCCCACCGCTGCGCATCGTCCACATCGACCAGCCGGAGGTACGCTTCATGAACCAGCGACGTGGCCTGCAGCGTTTGGCCGGGCTTCTCCTGGGAAAGCCTGGCCGCCGCCAGTTTGCGCAACTCATCGTAGACCAGCGGCAATAGGTGCTCGGCCGCCGACGGATCGCCGGATTCGATCTGCGACAGGATTTGGGTGACGTCGGACATCGCCGCCAGTATACCACCTCCGGTGGCTGCACGCACTCAACGACAGGCCGCCAGCGATGGCCTCGACGGCGCGTCCATAATGTCTTCGCGAGCAGGGAGCAGGCCGCTTGCTGCGGTTGGTTTGGCGCCTAAACGCTAGTTCTCTGAATGACGCAAATCTGGCCGCGGCGTAACGTTCGGGCTCCTATGGGCGGCGCGGCCGGCTTCGGACTTGACGCGCGTAAGTCTTTACTTACATATATTGTCTTCATGGCGGTGACTCGCGATCGCAAACCGGATGTCTTTGGGGCGATCAGCCATCCCGCGCGCCGCCGGATGCTCGATCTCCTTGTCGAGGCTGACCGCTCTGTCAACACGATTGCGGGACATTTCGAGATGAGCCGCCCCGCCGTCTCCCAGCACCTGCGCATCCTGCTTGATGCCGGTCTCGTGACGGAGCGGCGGCAAGGCAGAGAGCGGCGCTATCGCCTCGTCCCCGCCCGGCTCGGTCCGGTGCGGGACTGGATCGCGCACTACGAGCGGTTTTGGGACGACCACCTCAAGCGCCTTCAGAAGCTGCTGTCCAAACGGAGCCAAGAATGACGAAAACGATTCGAAGAGAGATTGTGATTCCGCAGCCGCGAGAAGAGGTCTGGCGAGCGATTACCGACAGCACCGCGCTGGCCGCGTGGATGTTCCCTAATGACTTCGAGCCGCGCGTCGGGCACCACTTCACGTTCCAGGTACCGCCGAACCCGAAAGTGAATTTCGACGGATTAGTCGTGTGCTGCGAGGTACTGGAATGCGAACCGCCCAGTCGGCTCGCATTCTCGTGGTCCGCCGGTGGACTCGTCGATACGCGGGTGAGCTTCCAGCTCGAGCCGGACGGCGAGGGGACGCGCCTCCACTTCGAACATGCGGGCTTCGATCTCTCACAATCGTTCGGCGAGCAGGCGTTCAAGGGTGCCGAGTTCGGCTGGGAGAAGATGCTCAAGCAGCTTCCCGCCGTAGTTGCGAGCCTGGCGGCCGACCGCAATTAGGAGCGCCGCCGAACTCAACTCCCATCAACCAACACAAGGACCTTCACCCATCATGACTGCCGCCACCAAGCGTTCGATTCTTCGCTCGATTCACCTGATCTTTACCATTCCGGTACTCGGTTACATTTACGGTGAGCCTTCGGAAGTTCAAGAGTACGCCGCCGCTGGTCGGTTCGTTTTCGTTCCCGTGCTCATCGTTTCGGGATATTGGATGTTTTCAGGCGTAATCTTCGCCATCATTGGCGTTGCGGTATGGCTCGGTGCAAATCACCTGTCTGGATATGGAGGGGCTGTCCTGAGTCAGGTCGCGCTCTTCATCGCATGGAAGACCTGGTTGGTGATTCGTGCGCGACAGTCAATGTGATCCGGCCTGTTCATGTGGGGTCCAGTACTTGAGGCAATAAAGGGGGCGTCATGCGAGCACGCCGTGGATGGGATCCCCGTGGACGTTCGTCAATCGGCGGCGAATGCCGTTGTGATAAAACGTCAAACGCTTGTGATCGACACCCAGCAGGTGCAGGATCGTGGCATGGAAGTCGTGCCAGGTCGCCGGATTCTCGACGGCACGCAGGCCGAAATCGTCGGTTGAGCCGTGTGCCAGGCCGTGCTTGAGGCCCGCACCGGCCAGCCAGGTGGAGAAGCCGTACTGGTTGTGGTCGCGGCCTTTACCCAGCGTTTCGCTGCCGGATTGAGTGAACGGCGTGCGACCGAACTCGGTGCTGAAGATCACCAGCGTATCTTCCAGCATGCCGCGCTGCTTGAGATCGGCCAATAGTCCGGCCAGCGGGCGATCGATGCGGGCGGCTTCCTGGCTGTGATTGGCCACCATATCCTCGTGGCCGTCCCAATTGATGCGCGGCGATCCAAAGGCGCCGCCCGAGAAAAGCTGCACAAACCGCACCCCGCGCTCCAATAATCGCCGTGCCAAGAGACAACTGCGGCCGACGTCGTTGGTATTCGGCTGGTCCAGGCCGTAGAGCTCGTGGGTCGCCGCGGTTTCGCGGTCGAGGTCCGACACTTCAGGCACGGCCAGTTGCATCCGGGCGGCCATGTCGTAACTGCGAATCCGGGCCAGCAGCGCATCGCTCGGGCCGTGGTCCGCCAGGTGCCGCTGGTTGATCGCGGTCAGCAGCCGCCGACTGGCGGCTTCGGTGCCGGCATCGATCGGCCGCGCCGGCGCCAGATCATGAATCGCCGGACCGCGACTGCGAATCGTCACGCCCTGGTGCCTGGCCGGCAGAAAGCCGTTGGACCAGTTGATCGAGCCGCCCGCCGGCACGCCGCGGTTGTCGGGAATCACGACGTAGGCCGGCAAATCGTCGGTTTCGCTTCCCAACCCGAACGACAACCAGGCCCCGAGAACCGGGAAGCCGTTCAGGCGAAAGCCGGTGTTGGCCTGGAAGGTGGCCGGGGTGTGGTTCGAGGTTTCTGCCGTCATCGAGCGGACGACCGTCAATTCGTCGGCGATTTGCGCCAGGTGCGGAAACAATTCCGAAACCCACAGCCCGCTCTGCCCGCGCTGGCGAAATTCCCAATCGGCTTTGCGCAGCAACCCGACCTGGCCGAAAAACACGTCGGGCTTCTCGCCAGCCGGCGGCGGTTGCCCGTGCAGCCGCGCCAATTCGGGCCGATAGTCGAAAGAGTCGATATGACTCAATCCTCCGCACAAAAAGATGTGGATCGCCCGTTTGGCCTTGGGCGGAAAGTGCGGCGGCGGATCGTCGGCTTCGCCGGCAACCGATGCGGCCCTGGCCGGTCGTTCCCGAGCCAGCAATTCCGCCAGCGCGGCGGTTCCCAAACCGGCGCCAACCCAGGAAAAGAAATCGCGGCGTGTGGGTGGAGTGACGAGTGGTGCGTCGTGCTTGTTGCTTTGCATGCGGGCGCTCAGTCGACGTACAAAAACTCATTGCTATTGAACAGCACGCGGCAAAAGGCCGCCAGGCCGTGTTCGACGACAAACGCCTGCGCCGCGGCCTGTTCCTCGGGTCGAGGCACGCGAGCCAAAGCGAGGCCAAAGGCACGCTCGACTTGCAAGGCGCTGTCCATCGCGCACTCGTCGCGCAGCCGTTCGGCAAATCGGTCGGCCATACGCAGTACGAAGGAATCGTTCAGCAACGCCAAGGCTTGCAGCGGCGTGGTGGTGACGGCGCGCGAGGGCGCGATCGTCGATGGATCAGGACAGTCGAAGACATCCAATAGCGGGCTTGTGCCCGAGCGAATCACGCTGCGGTAAAGGCTGCGCCGCTGGAAGGCGAATCCTTCGGCATCATAAACCTCGTAGAACTGGCTGTTGTTCGTAAAGGTGCGGAAATCGCGATATCCGGGACCACCCATCACCGGATTGAGCTGTCCCGCGACCGATAACATGGCGTCTCGCAGGATTTCGGCGTCCTGACGCAGCGGGCTTTTTCGCCACAGCAGGCGATTGCCCGCATCGACCCTCGCGGCTTCCGCTTGGTACGTCGCCGACTGGCGGTACGCGGCCGAGAGTACGATCACGCGGTGCAATTGTTTCATGCTCCAGCCGTTCCGGATAAGCTCGGCCGCGAGCCAGTCGAGCAAGTCGCCATGCGAGGGCCGGCCGCCGTTGAAGCCGAAATCGTTGGGCGTCTCGACCAGCCCCACGCCGAAGTGATAGTGCCACAGCCGGTTGGCCAAGACCCGCGCCGTCAATGGATTCTCCGGCGCCGTTATCCACTCGGCCAGTCTTGCGCGGCGCTGGGCCTCCGGGGCATCGGGCGGCAGTCCAAAGTTGGCCTGGCCGCCGGATACCGACGCCACGCCGCCGGCCGCGACCACGTCGGCCGGTTGCCGCGGATCGCCGCGCCCTAGCACATGCGTGACTTCCGGCTCGGAGGGAACCACCGCGTAGGCTGGGCCTCCGGCGAGCAACCGGCGCCGGACCTCGACGAGCGACACTTCGAACAGCAATCGAATGCGCTCGGATCGCTCGTGGGGTTTCAAGGCCGTCCAGATTTCGTCGCCATCATCGATGGCGGGCGGTACTCCCGCCGAGACAGCCACTTCCTCCGGCGTCAGGGCCCGATCGTAGAGTGCGGCGCGCTCGATCGCACCGATGAGCACCTTGTTCCCGCCCGGCGGACCGTGCCGCAGGCCGAAAACGATCTGTGCCTCGCCCGATTCGAACTTCTCCAAACCTGTCGCCTGGTAAGATCGACCGTAGGCGCGACCGTTGCGATAGACCGTGATCGTATTGTCGGTGGCATATACGACGGCGACGTGGATGGGCCGTTCGAATGCCTCCGTCTCGGCACCTCCGCCTACATCCTGCGTACGGATGAAATGGTCGCTGCCAGCCAGCCATCGGCGGGCCTCCCGCTCGCCATACACGATCGAATCGAACTCCGTTCCGTCGAGCGACTGCACGCCAATCACGCCTCCGCCCCGCTGGTCCAGGTTGGCCAGTTGCACCCAGGCTTCGAGCGTCTTGGCGGCCAGCGGTCGACTGAGCGGCGCAGTGGCTGCGAACGCACCGCCGCCGGGCAGCACCAACCGTCCACCTTCAATTCTCGCCCCGCCGTACAATTGGGCATGCATCGTGCCCAATTCGTCGTTCGCGTGCGTGTCAAATTCCCAGCGGGCCAGCGGCGCGGGTACAGTCGCCGCCGTCGGTGGCCGCTCGCGCAGCCATCGCTCGCGCAAAGGGGCGTCGATCGCTTCCAACCGAGCCCGCAGGCCGGCCTCCTCTGCTTCCAGTGAGGCGAGTTGCTCGTCCACGGCCGGGTGATCGCCCGGTGACAGCGTCGCACGTTCGCCGTGCCGTACTCCACTCAGCGCCGCGGCAATGCGATAGTAGTCGGCCTGCGATACGGGATCGAACTTGTGGTCGTGGCAGCGTGCGCAATTGACCGTCAGCCCGAGGTACGTCTGGCAAGTGGCCGCCACCAGTTCTTCCAACTCATCCTGCCGCACGACGGCCTTCATGGCCTCGCTTTGTTGTGTCTGGCCGACTTCGTCCCATGGCCCGGCCACCAAGAAACCGGTGGCGATGACCGCCCGCGGATCATCGCCTCTCAACACATCGCCCGCCAATTGCAATCGAACGAACTCGTCGTAAGGCAAATCGTCGTTGAACGCATTCACGACCCAATCGCGGTATTGCCACGAATTGGGCCGCAAACGATCGCGTTCGAAGCCCTGGCTCTCGGCGTAGCGCACGACATCCAGCCAGTGGCGCGCCCACCGCTCGCCATAGTGTGGTGAAGCCAGCAGCCGGTCGACCAGATCTTCGTAAGCGCGCGGCGACGGGTCGGCAACGAACGCTTCCACTTCGGCGAAGGTCGGCGGCAACCCGATCAAGTCGAATGAAAGGCGGCGAATCAGCGTGCGTCGATCGGCCAAGGGCGATGGCTGCAACCCCGCCGCCTCAAGGCGAGCGAGAATGTAAGCGTCGATCGGCTGGATGACCCACCCGCGCTGCGCCACGTCGGGAAGCGGCGGGGCGACAATCGGCCGCAACGACCACCAGTCGATGCCGGCCCGGCTATCGGTGGTCAGTTTCAGCCAATCAATGGGCCCGCTGCCCCACGCAGCGCCGCCGGCGATCCAAGTTTTCAGCAGTTCCTTTTCCACCGCGGTGAGCTTCGGCCCGGTCGTGGGTGGCTTCCGCGGCGGCGGCATTTCATCGTTAATCACGCGCTCCCATAGGAGGCTGGCTTCGGCATCGCCAGGCACAACCACGGGGCCGCTATCGCCGCCAGCCGAAAGTCCCTCGGCTTGCGTCAGGTCGAGGCCACCTTTCTTATCCGAAGGATTGTGGCAGCCGAGGCAGTGTCGGGCGAAGAGCGGAGCAAGTTGCTCGTCGAAGTGCTTGGCAGGCGACTGGTGTTCCGCGTCCGCCGGCGTGGCAATGCCTGCGACCAGCAGCGTCGTCGCGCCGAAGAGAAAAACGACTGGCTGCGCGAGCCGGAGCAGGAAAGTCCTGCGCAGGATGGGATCGCCGGGAGTGCGCATCGTGAGGTCTCGGTTGGTTCCTTGAGGGAGGCCCGGTGTCTGGGCCCCCGCACCCGCCTCGACCTAGGTTACCTGAGCCGGCCTTCAAGAGCAAAGGCTACCGCGATGCGACCAAGCGTGGGTGCGGCGGACGTGACGACGAGGGTATCCACAGATTTCGCAGATTTCACAGATTCGGAACACAAATCTGGCTCATCCGGCGGAAGCGCGTGCCGAGCGTGCATTGATGTAAAGCGGCCCCCACGGTCGTAGGGATCGGGCTAGGGTGTTGAAGATTTGGTCTTGACTCAGGTTTTTCTTCCTGCAAGTTTCTTGTCCGGCAATCACGAACCGTCACGCTCCCCGTCGCCGCCGAAATCGCACGTGATCGCGCCGCCGAGTGTGATGGATGGTAGCCCGTCCCGCTAGGTGTCGCCCTTTCAGGGCTGACGACCGGTTTTTCCGCGATGCCTACCAGGGGCGTTGCCCCTGGCTATTACAGCGCCGCACCTTCGGTGCTCAGGAACGCCAGGCGCTGCGACGTTGATACAGTCGCGGACAACCTCTGGCGCTCACAGCGCGGCTGGCGGCGAAAAGGCGCCGAGAACCGGTGGCGCCAACGACGCTTGCCCTGAAAGGGCGCGCTGTAACAGCCAGGGGCAAAGCCCCTGGTAGGCCACCCCGCGCATTCTATTTGTCCAGCCCCAACGGGGCGCGTGAGCCGCTCCCGCCGCCATTCGCTGGAGCCAGCTCCAGTTTCAATCGGGGCGTACACGGATCATCGCATGTCAGGATGAACTTTTCGGAACGCTTGAAACGTCGGAAGCCGCACCATAATCGCCTTCTTGCCCGGCGAAACGGAGCAGTTGTCTTCACTTTCAAATCCCATTGAGCTGCCCGGCTAAACCTTAAAAAATCCCGCGGCGCAGCCGCTCCCGCCGTGATTGCCGCTATCGGGCGCGCGCTTCCGCCGGATGAACCACAAATCTGTGAAATCGGTGCAATCTGTGGATGATCGTCCTCGCCGCCACGCAATCCCGATCACTTTTCGACCAATTGTGTCGCTCGGGGAATCATCTGATCCAGCCGGCCGTGGGCAACGATGTTGCCCTTCTGGTCAATGACGAAGGCATGCGGAATCGCATGAACCGCGAACTGCCCGAACAACTTGCCCCAGAGGTGATCGCCGCCTGGCTGGGCCGTGTCGACGTAGATCGGGTAATCGAGGCCAAATTCCTTCGCGACCCGTAGGACCTCCTCCGTTGGGCTGCCGGTCGGATGCACGCCAATCAAGGTGATTCCCGTCTTGGCCAGCATCGCATCGACTTCTCCCAGTTTCTTCAGGTCCTGGCGGCAAGGGCCGCACCATTCGGCCCAGAAGTCGACGAGCACGACCTTCCCGGCCAGCGTATCCCACGAGAGCGGCGGCGTATTATGCCAAGCCGTTGGGGCGAACTCCGGGGCGTGCTTGCCGACCAAGGCGTCCATCGTCTCCTGCCGCAGCTTCCGCTGCTGCTCATCCGCTTCGGTGGCAACGGCCATGATTCGCAATTTCTCGTCGCTGACAGTCGGCAAACCGAACTCTTCCTGGCGGATTTGACCAATATAGGTGCCATGCTCGTCTTGGACATTGACCGTCGTTCCCGCCGGCATCGACAACTCGAAGAAGTCATCCGGTACATCGGGATTTAAGCTGACGTTTTCGATCCGCCGGTCTTGACGCCACTGGACGATGAGCCGGCCTTCGCACAATCCTTCAGCGTGGAAATTGTGGTACTTTAGCACGATGACTTGAATAGGAAACCAACGTCCCGGAACGATCTCCCGCCATTCGGATACCGTCGCCATCTCTCCCGGCAACCGTGTGCTCCACCCAAGATCGTACCACTCGCGGCGAACGGGGAGATAGTTACGCTCCTTGGCCAGCCAAAGGAAGAAAAAAACGTGCGGATCCGTCTGGTCACCGTGGGGCAATCCCACTCGCAGTTTTTCGCACGTCAAGCCATCGACGACGTCTTCGCCCCAGTATTCCACTTTGTGGCGGTACTTGTTGCGGCTATCGGCCCACTCGGACGACAAGATCTCCGAGAGCGGGCGATCGTCTCGACCCATGGTTTGCAACGCGGTATGCGGCCGGAAGGCTAAGAGCCCCTCCGGTCCGCCTTTGCGGAGACCGGCCCCGACGAGCTTTGTCGACGAGGCGTTGGGCTGAGATTGCCAATGCATCGTCCGACTCCATTGGCCATCCCAGGCGCCCGTGTTCATGAACGCGAAATCCCCCTGGCCCGCCGTGTGGCTGATTTGCCGCTCGGTCGAATAGAGCTTGTTGCCCAGCACGATGGTCCGTTCGGTGCTTTCGGAAGACAGATGAACGCCGGGCATGCCGATGTTGTCGGCTTCGAACGTGCGGTACTTCGTCCGCAACGTGACGTCCAGGCGCTCATACAGCTTCTCTTGCTCCCGGATCGCTGCAATGATCCTCGCGAGTTCCTTCTGATCGGGAAGTTCGTTTTGCCCCGGCCGCAATGGACCGTTCTCCAGATACCCGTCGCGATCGATCGCAAAGACGGGCAAGCCGTCGGGAATCTCCACGTCGTGAAAATGGCTCGCCGGGTAATCTGGGTCGGCGACGGCCTTCTCGACGACAAGGCTGGCGCTGCGCTGGACGACCGGCTCAGCTACTCCCGGCGCAGGGCGCTGAAAGTATTTCACGTCGACGCGCATGGGCAGCCAAAGACCGGGGGCGATCTCGCGCAGGTCCTTGGCCTGCGATTCGACGAACGGCTGCTCGGTCGCTTGGTCGCTGTAGAACACTTGCGCCTTGACGCAAAGGTAATTGCGATCTCCGGCCAGCCAGAGAAATTGAATTGCCGGCGGGTTCTTATCGTAGTACCAACGGCGACAGCGGAGCTTGACGCACTCCATGCCGTCAACGACGTCGTCCTGGACGAAAGCCATCTCGACCTTCGAAAACTCGAACACCGAGCCACGTTGCTGGGGGAACCGACGCACCTTGGGGTAATTGGCCATGGCGTCGGTCCCCTGCAAGTAGACCGACAGTGGAAAGTTCACTTGCAATGGAAACATCCCCCAGGTGTGCGGAGGGAAAACACGTGCCGGTTCATGTCGGCCGCTGTGAATGTTCACGCAGTTGTCGTAATCGACCGATCGCGTGACCTCGCCGTCGAACGCAGCCATCCGCTCGGTCTTTACTTGTTCGCCCGAAATGAGCGATTGCACCTGCTGGCTGTGGAACCAGAACCGTTCTCCCTGTTGAATGGTGTGCCGTACATCCTGTTGCTTGGGCACGTTGAGTTTGTCGCCGACCGCCTGCTCCTCTACGTGTTCAGTGACGCGGATGACGGGTCTGGAAGCGTTTCTCACTCGCCTGGAGCGCGTCGATGATCGCCCGCAGTTTTTTCTCGGACTCGGTCGCCGTCGTGTCCGGCTGATTCTCGTCCGCGGGTTCGCGGTCCTCAGTCTGGCCGTTTCCGCCGCCTTGCTCGTCGTCGGTCAAGGGCTGGATGCCCTGGGAGGCAGTTTCGTCCGTGTCCGCGTCCTCTTTGCCGTCGGCGGTGTCCGCTTCCGCGGGAGCCGCACCCGCGGACACCGCCAGCGGCGCCGGAGGAGTGCTTGACGGCGAATCAGTCGTGGGCTTTTCGACGGACTCGTCGATGCTTGCGGGCGTCTCCGCCACGGCCGCATCGGTCGCGAGCTCCGGGGGTTTCGGAGCATCGGTCGCGGTAGCATCCGGGGCGGACACCATAGGTGCAGGCGCAGCCGCCGGGACTTTGTTCTGGGGCGCCGAGTTCCCGGGCGCAACGGCTGGTTCGGTCCGGGAGCAGCCCGTGGTGAGACCGGCGAGAACGACGACAAGCGTGATTCGCATGGCACGGGCCGATTCGAGTTGAACCCCGATCCGGCGATTATAGCCAATCGTCCGACACAAGGTAGCCTTTCGAGCCCAGTGATCTACCCTCCCACTACCGCTAGCACCGCCAACCGCCATTCCCGGCGGGACGCCAATCCGCTACAGTCCACCCCGCGAATCGGAGGGGAGTTCCCCGGCTTTCTCATCTTCATCGGGAGGCTCGTCATGAGAATCGTCAGCGTTTTGATGGTGGCGTGGCTGTTGCTTGGGTTCGCTCAGGGGACCGCTGCGGAAGATGGGCCGGCTGCAGGCGACCTCATAGGCCAACTACGGGGTTTGGCACTGGCCGCAAAAGCTGCGGTGAAAGACGGGCCGGCCGCTGACGATTTGGGTGATCCCAAGCGCTGGGAGATCCGGGGCGCGACGGCGTTTACCTCCGAGGAAATCGCCAAAGCGCTGTCCGGCAACATCGACGTCGCCGACGCGGCCCGTTCGATCGCGCCGTCGGAGATCGACGAATTCAAGGAAGAACTGCGCGCCAAGGTTGCCGCCGGCTACCAAGAGCACGGCTTTCCCGACGTAAAGGTGCAGGTGTCGTTGCAACAGGATCCTAAGCCGAGCAAGATCATCATTTCGATCGACGAAGGCCAATGCTTCATGGCGGGCGAAGTCCGCGTCACCGGAACCAAGACGATTGACGCGACTTGGCTCGCCCAGGAGCTGACTCCCGCCGCCGAGCCCCCGCTGGCTGACGGCCAGGCGCATGGCCCGCGGTCGAAGGCCAAGAAACAGGGGGTCCGTTGGCCCACCGGTAAGCCCGCTTGGTTCGACGCGGTATCGCTTGGCGCGTTGCGCCGCCGTGTGGAAACGCTACTGTCCGAGCGGGGCAGGGTGCTCGCGAACTTCACCCTGGAGGCGAAACCGGACGCGGACCAAGGCTCGGCGCCGTTGGCGATCACCTTCGATGACGAAGGGGTGCCGGCGAAGATCGGCGAGATTCTGGTCACGGGGAACAAACGCAGCTCGCGTGAGCGGTTGTTGCGCTTTCTCGACGTGCAGCCCGGCATGCTCCTGACGCGAGACGTAACCGACCGGATCAACGACCGGCTGACGAATTCGGGCCGCTTCGTGAAATCAAATTTCAAAACCCTCTTGCCGAAGAAGGCGGGAGAGCCGCTCAAGCTTCAGATCAACGTCACGGAGTACGACCAGGCGCCCCCCCTGGACAAACCCTTGTCGCGTGAAGAGGAGGTCCTGGTGCGGTTCAGCCGCTGGGCGCGGCAGTTCGAGGACGGAGACGACGACCTGCTGCTGCAGTTCACCGGCGAGGTGGACGTCCAGTTGATCATCTCTCCTCGGCACGGCATCCTGGCCCTAGTGCGTGGCCTGCCCGACGGTGCGGACGCGAACCAGGCGGCGCTCAAACAGCGGGTGAATATCGACGCGGACGGATCTCTCGCGTCCGACGATTCCAGCGACGGCCTGGGAGACCTCGCCGACGTGCAGCAGACGCTGCAGGCGGCGGGCTTTTCCTTGGTCAGCGGCACATTCCCTTCCGCGGCTGCGAACGAACCGGGCGCCGAGCCGGCGCCTATCCAATTCGCCTACCTGGCGACCGAAAACGAAATTGGGATCTTCTCGCTGAAACGCCAACGCAAACTCATGTCGGTGCCGCCCCCCTCGCCGCTGATCGCCAGACTGGATGTTGAGATCCACGGTCATCAACCTCCATTCGAAGGCCGAGGGAGGTTGATGACCGGCCTGGGTATGAGCAGCCAGACGAAGCGGGGCAAGCAGCGGCACGTCCGAGTGCGGATCAAACAGGCCGCTGCGGCGGCCTTGGCGCTCGCCCATTTGAAAGACTCGCATTGCACTTGGGAAGGCGACGTCCTGAGGGTGGACTACGGCGATCGCTGCCTGCGGATCGATGCGGCGACCGGCCGGCTCGTCGAGTTCTTGGCCCCGCTGAGGGAGCCGGACGAAGGCCAATTGCGTTTCACGGTCGCCCATGGGGAGTTCGGGCGGCGGGCGGAGGCGATCAAGCTGGCGGCGGCCGACTTCCCCAACGACGCCGACGCCGCGCGGCCCTTGAGCTGCGTATGCAAGTTCCTCTGCGACGAAGTGCTGGCGTGGAAGGCACTGGCGGATGATCCTGAGTTCAAGCAGGGTGCCACCATCGGCGGCAAGGTCACCGACTTAGGGTTGTTCGAGCCCCTCGACGAGTTGTTGGTCGCGGCCTGCCTGCCGGCTCGCGCCCGTGACGAATTCACCGTTCCGGTGGCCAATTTGGAGGGGAACGACGAGGCGGCGGACGATCTCTCGCGGCTGCTGCGGACGTGCGCCTTGGCCTGGGGGATACCCATGGGGGACCGTCTCCTGCCACGCGACACTTGGGCCTGGCACCTGTGGCGGGAAATGACGTTTCGCTACGCCCAGGTTGGAAGAAAATCCGGATTCAGGCCAGGAAGCGGAGTGCAGCAGCCCTCGGGTGGCAGGGGAGCGGTAGCGTGCCTCGTGATCAGCCAACTCGTGCCGGGCGCCGACGAAGCGATTTCTGCCGCGCTGGCCAGGGAGGGTTTGCAGCGGCTTTCGCTCGAAGAGTTCCAGCACGACTACTCGGCGCTCTTGGACCAGGAGAGCTTCCTGGGGCGTTACGTCTGGAAGCTGACCGAAATCGTGCGGGGACTCGACGACGAGGATCTGCAGTGGCTGCAACGGCAGAATCTCGTGGAGTTGGATGTAATCACTCCAGAAGCCAAAGAGACGCTAATCGAAGTGGCACGGCTGCTGCACGAATCCAACAAGCCTGTCGCGGAGGCATTGCCGCGGACGCTCGACACTTGGTGGCGGCTAGGCTCGAGGGAGGCAGTCGAAACGGCGCTGCAAGAGATCGCCCAAACTCCCAGCGGCAGCTATGCCACGGCGGCGAAGGGGCAAGCAGGGTACGTTCCCAATGCCAAGCCAGCGGCGCCAGCGGTTAAGAACAGCCAACCCGCGGCGAAAACTCCAGCCAGGGGCACGATGAAGCAGGCCAGGCGGCCGGGCTTTGGGAGGCGGAGGCGGTAGCTGCGCGAATCCAGCAAGCCGGTCGCGGAAGCACTGCCGCGGACGCTCGACACCTGGTGGCGGCTGGGCTTGCGAGCGGCGGTCGAAAGGGAGCTGGAAGAGATGGCCTTGCCGAAGCAGGCGGAACGGCCGTGGCGTCCGGCAGGAGACCCAGGGCCCACCAGTCCGCGACGATAGGCGGTACGTTGGATGTACGGCGACACCATCGCTTGATTTACGATCGAGGCCGGCATTGCCGTGTACCACAGCTCGCTATAGTTGCGCGGGACCGCGTAGGGCACGGTCAATGACAGGAAGTACGCCAGGCAAAGCAAGGCGAACGCGCGCGCTGGTGCGCCGAAAGGTCCGCAGACGCGCGACGTCGGTGCCGTGCGGCCCCGATCCGTCGGAATCCTGCGACACGCACTCGATGTGTGTCATCTTATGCCGCACCCGGCGTGCCGTCGATTTCGCTGGCCGGCGCCCCAATGATCTCGTTGACGCTCTCGTGGTCGAACCAGATCGGCAGCCCGCCGGGGGCGAGGAAGACGGCCACGCCGTCGCGCACGACCATCGCCCCCGGTTGGTCCACCTCGAACCGTCGGCCGCCGTGGAGCTCCACCGTGAACACGTGGAACGGCTGCAGTTGCCGGAGACCGTCGAGAACGCTCGCGAAATCCTCAGCCGTCACTTCCAAAGCCCTCGTAACCCCGTGGGACAGGTTTTCAACCTGCCATAAAAAATTCGCACGGCACCCTTGGAAACCTGCCCGACGACCCAGCCGCCAAGGTCGATTCCGCACTCTTGGCGGGTCGTTGCTTAACAATCTAGTGCACCGACCATCGACACGAAAGTCACGCGAGGATGTCGCGGACGTGACGAGCGGGTCGCCGCGGAGCCGTGGTCAGTTACCGTCGACGTCGGCGCGATCATCCGCGCCCGCTTCATCTTGCACGCGGATGACGTGCTCGATCGAGGGGCGCGTGAGCCGGTCCATGTCCTGAAAGACGCCCGCCAGACCGCCGCCCCCTTTCGACCGAGTCCGGTAGTACAGGTAACCGCGCTCGTCGAGGAGCAAACAAAGCCGGTGGAGACCCCATCCGGCCGCAACCACGCCGGCAAAGCCGAGCACGATCAAACCGACCACGATCAAATCTGCGCCCTTCGTCATCTGTTTTTTACCTGGTCCAGCGGTAGAATCCGCGGTTACGAACGCATGGTCGCGGGAACGATTCCATTGTACCGCCGGTGCCGGCAACGTACCAACCCACTCACCGCTCGCCCATGGCCAAACGCATCGCAAGGCTGCTCGCATCGATCGCCCTGATCGTCGGATCGCTCCTGACATTTCCAGCCGGGGTGCCGACGATGATCGCTCTTTGGCTCGCGGTGCATACGGCACTCGCATGGCAAGGTCGCGCCGGCTGGCTCCCTTTGGCGGGCTGCGCCGTGGTGATCGTCGTCAAGCGATTCGACTGGCCGCCAGGCCTGTGGCTGCTCTTGGCAGCAATGATCGTCGTTGGACTGCTCGGTCGGCAAGTGCGCCACATGTCCGCCTTGCCGCAACGGCGTTTGACATGGGTGATGACCTCGCTTCTTTGGCTTGCCTGGCTGGAAATGGCGTGGGAATGGCACCGCGATACCCATGCCGACCACAGCGTAGCGCCGCTCGATGGCCGGCCAGTCGTCTGCCTGGGCGATAGCCTTACCCGCAATCCGCCGGGTGGAGACTACCCGGCCGCCCTGGCAAAGCTGTTGACGGTGCCGGTGGTCAACCTGGGCCGGCCGGGCATCACCTCCCAGAAGGCCCTGGCGCTGCTTCCTGACCTGGAAAAAAAGCGGCCGCAAGTGGTCGTAATCGAACTGGGCGGCAACGACTTCATCAACGACGACAGCGCCATCAAGACGGACAGCCGTGCCGCATTGAAGCAAAACCTGGAGCGATTCATACTGGCCGCGCGCGAGCTGCGGGCGGAGATCGTGCTCTTCGAGGTCCCACGTGGATTTATCACCGATCCCTATGCCGGGCTGGAACGCGAGCTTGCTCGCGAGTACGACCTGGAGTTGGTCGCCGACACGGCGGTCCGCAACCTCGTGCTGTACAGCCCCTCGGGACCGATTGGGGTTTGGACTGGCGGGCCGTACCTCAGCGACGACGGACTGCACCCCAACGCCCGCGGCGACGCGTACCTGGCCAAGCGCGTCGCCGAGAGGCTGGCGGGAATGTACGGCCGGCGGATTCTTCGGCCGTAGCTCGGAATTCATTCCGGGACCGCCGTGGGCAGTGGCCCTAATTGACACTCGACGATCCTGAATTATTTGCTCGTGTCCTGTTTTCGACCTACATTTAATTTGGTCCAGCCAATCCTTCCGTCCCTTGTTGGTTGGAGGTCGAGATTAGCCGGAAATCATTTCTCCCAACAGTTCATTCGAACTGAGAGGTCGCCATGCAAATCAATCGAAAGCGAGTTTGGGGAAAATTTGCGCCGCGGTGGCAAGCCTTTGGCCTGGCCGTGTTCGCCACAGTTGTCTTTACCACCGGGATTGGGGCCCAAAGTCCCAGCCCTGACGTTTTCCGCGTCGAGGAAGACTGGCAACTGGTCGTCGGCCAGCCGGACCTCGACAGCAACGGGCCGCAGGTCACCTGCGCCATTTCGCCGGTCGACATGCAGACGGCCTACTGCGCCTTCGACGTCAACTACCACACCCAGCCCGATTATTCGGCCGGCGGCTTGCAGTTGCACACCTGGGACCCGACCGATCCGGTCGAGATCGCCAATTCGTCGCATACAGGCATGCTGCAGAACGAAGGCGAAACGGTCACTTGGACCCAAACCATGACCTGGAACGAAAACGTAATCACGTTCCGAGTACTGAATGGTGAATCGCAGACTTGGGGCCACTTCGGCGGCCCGAATGGCCTGTTGGTGTTGAACCTGCCGACGGCGCTTGCGAACCTGGACGGTTACGACCCCAACGTCTCGCTCGACAATTCGGGCGTGAGCTTCGCCAGCAACCTCGTCAGCTCGCTGACACTGACGGCCGTCCGTTGGTACGACGTCAACGGCAACCTGATCAAGCAAGTGACCACACCGCAGGTCGTTCACCCGCAAGACTAGCGCCGGCGACCGCCGGCCGATGCAGTCCAAACAGCAGATGAAGAGGACATCAACCATGACGCGCCGCAAATCACATCTTCGAAACGACCGCCGGGGGGCCGTGGCCGTACTGGCCTGCTTCCTGATGATCGCCCTTGTGGCGATGCTCGCCTTCGCCGTCGACCTGGGCTACCTGGCCAACAGCCAGGCCGAATTGCAACGCTCGGCTGACTCCGCGGCTTTGGCCGCGTGCTACGAGCTGGTTTACAAGGGCACCCCCGGCACGCCGGTCAATCTGTCGACCGGCGTGCAGAACGTGCCGACCGTGGCAAGTCAGTACGCCGCCTTGAACCACGTTTGCGGCTCCGCCCCCGGCCTCGCCGGCGGCGACGTCGTGGTGGGCTATATGGCCAACCCCAACCAGCCGGGTGGGGCCATCAACACCGCCGCCAACCAGAACACGTTCAACGCCGTGCAGGTCACGGTCCATCGCTCGTCGAGCGAGAACGGAACCGTCCCCACCTTCTTCGGCCGCGTGTTCGGCGTGCAGGGTGAAAGCGCCAGTGCTACCGCCACCGCGGCGCTGATCAGCAATTTCGGCGGTTTCCAAGCCCCTTCGACCAGCGGGGGCACGGGAAACCTGATGATCCTGCCGTACGCGCTCGACCAACAAACCTGGAACTCGTTGCTGGCCGGCAATACCAGCGTGACCACCGACGTCTGGGATTACAATTCCAGCGGCCAGGTCGTCTCCGGCGCCGATGGCATCCTCGAAGTGAACTTGTTCCCACAGGGCACCGGCTCGCCCGGCAATCGCGGTACCGTTTACATCGGCAACGCCCAGGGCACGTCGGACCTGGTGCAACAGATCCTCTATGGCATCAGTCCCTCGGACCTGGCCGTCTATGGCGGGCAGCTCACTTTCGACAGCAGCGGCAACCTGTACCTCAGCGCCAAACCCGGCATCAGCGCCGGCACCAAGAGCGCCCTGGCTTCGATCATCGGCCAGACGCGTTTGATCCCGATATTCACGTCCGTCACGGGCAACGGGGCCAACGCCAACTACGACATCGTCGCGTTCGTGGGTATCCGAGTGATGGCTGTCGATCTGACCGGTTCGATGAGCAGCAAAAACCTGACCGTGCAGCCGGCGCTGTGCTACACCCGCGGCGGTATTGCCTCGACGTCGAGCACGCAGCAGAGCTACGGGACGTATTCGCCCGTCTGGCTGGTCAAGTAATCGCGCGGGAGTTGGGCCGGTCGAGGTGAGAGGAGCCAAGCCATGAATGAGAGGGGGCGTCGGAAAAGCGACTCGCGGCGCGGCGCGGCCCTCGTCGAGTTTGCCGTGGTCGTACCCGTATTCCTGGTGTTCATCGTGGGGATGATCGAGATGGGCCGCGCGATCATGGTGCAACAGCTCATCACGAACGCCTCGCGCGAGGGGGCCCGCGTGGCGGGCTACGAATCCACGACGCAGACCTCGACCGTCACCAGCGCCGTGAGCGCCTACCTCGGCAACGTGAACATCACCGGTACCACGACCACGGTCTCGCCCGACCCGCCGTCGGGGGCCCTGGACGGCCAACAGGTGAGCGTTACCGTGAGCGTTCCGTACTCGCAGGTGAGCTGGGTCCCGTCGCCATTTTTCCTGAAAGGCCGCACGCTCCAGGCCACCTCGGTCATGCGCCGGGAACCGGCACCGTAATCCTTGGAGGAGCTGTCCATGCGCGTCGTGAAGTCAAGTCGCCTCCGCCGCGCGGGCCGCCGCGGCGCCACGCTGGTCGAGTTCGCCTTCGTGGCGCCGGTTTTCTTTTTGCTGGTGATGGGCATGATCGAGTTCGGCCGGGCGATGATGGTTGCCGCATTGTTGGCCAATGCCGCGCAGCAAGGCGCCCGCGCGGGCTCGCTCAACGGCGCGCAGTCGACCGATGTCACCAACGTCGTGAACGCCTACCTGACCGACGCCAAATTATCGGGTGCCACCACCACCGTGACTCCCAACCCACCTTCGAGCGCTTCCCCAGGCCAGGACGTGACCGTTACGGTGAGCATCGGCTACTCGCAAATCACCTGGCTGCCGGCCCCCAAGTTCCTCTCCGGCAAGACGCTCTCCGCCACGTCGATCATGCAGCGCGAGACGGGGCAGTAGCGCGGGGAAGGAGACGGGTTAAAGGGGACAGGTTAGAGGCTATCCGAAAACTCGTTCATTTCCTCGTTCCCACGCTCCGCGTGGGAACGCTGCCTCGGCCGCTCCGCGGCCACGTCTCGGACCTTGGGCGATTGGACGTTGGCAGGCGGAAAGCTACGGCACACGGAATGTGCCTGCTACTTTGTCGTTCCCACGCGGAGCATGGGAACGAGTGTGCCGCAGATCCTCGTCCCCTCTTCCTGAACCCTGAACCCTAAACTCCAACCGCTTCGCCCCTGTACTCCGCGTTGGCCGCGGCCACGCTCGAGCCGGGTTCGAAACGGTAACCTTGTTCGGCCAGGAGCTGCTCCAATGCCGAGAGCAGGAGCAAGACGTTGTTCCGCCGTGAACCGTGCCCCATCAGGCCGATCCGCCAGGCCTTTCCCTTGAAATCGCCCAGGCCGCCGCCGATTTCAATGCCGAAGCGCTCCAAAAGCCCGCGCCGAACTTTGGCGTCGTCCACGCCCGAAGGCACCAGGACGGCGTTGAGCATCGGCAGCCGGTGTCCTTCCTGGGCGGCAAAAGGAATCCCGATCGCGGCCAGGCCCGCCGCCAAGGCACGGTGGTTCAAGGCGTGCCGCGCGAAGCAGTTCTCCAGCCCCTCCTCGTGGATCAACCGCAGGGCCTCGTACAGGCCATACGTCATGTTGATCGGCGCCGTGTGATGGTAAACCCGCTCTTCGCCCCAGTACTTGGCCAGCATCCCGACGTCGAGGTACCAGCTCTGCACTTTCGCCTTTCGCTTCGAAATCACGTCCAGCGCCCGATCGTTGAACGAAACGGGCGCGAGGCCGGGCGGGCAACTCAGGCACTTCTGGCTGCCGGAATAAATCGCGTCGATGTTCCAGCGATCGACCTCCACCGGCAAGCCGCCCAGGGCCGTGACGGCGTCGACCAGCAAGAGCGCCCCGGCGTTGTGGACGAGGGTCGAGATCTCCTCCAAAGGCTGCCAGGCCCCTGTCGAGGTCTCGGCCAGCACGATCCCCACGACCTTCGGCCTGGCCTTGACCAGCGCGTCCTTCACATCGGCCGGAGTACACACCTGGCCCCAAGGCCGGTCGACGCGCGTGACCTTCGCCCCCGCCCGTTCGGCCACGTCCACCATGCGGGCGCCGAACACGCCGTTGACGCAAACCAGGATCGAATCGCCCGGCTCGACCAAATTGACCACCGTACACTCCATGCCCGCCGAACCGGTGGCGCTGATCGCAAGCGTCATCCGGTTCTCGGTCCGAAACACGCCGCGCAGCATTCGCTGCATGTCGTTCATCAGCGTCAGATAGTACGGATCGAGGTGTCCGACGGTAGGGGCTGCGAGGGCCTGCAACACACGCGGATGAATTTCGCTCGGGCCAGGCCCGAGCAGGACGCGGACCGGTGGGGCGAGCGGCGGGCCGGGAAGGATCTTGTCCGTTGTCATTGGTCCGTTGTCATTGGTCATTGGTCATGCGTTTCCACGCAGAGTGTATTACCTCCTCATCTCCTCACTTCCTCACCTTCACTCCGCCGGCGGTGGCTCTCGCACCAGGCGACTGATCTCCTTGAACTGTGGCGTGCCGGCGACCGCGCACCACTCGAAGAGCGCCGCCTCGGTGGTGGTCAGCGTGGCGCCGGCCGAATCCATGCGCCGCAGCGCGGTTTGGTAGTCGATGTCGGCCCGCGAGCCGACGGCGTCGACGGCCAGGTAAACGCGCCGGCCGGCGGCCAACAGGTCGAGCACCGTCTGCTGCACGCAGACGTGCGCCTCGATTCCCACGACCAGCACCTTGTACAGTCCGCGCTGGTCCCAATCGCCGAACAGCTCACCGCGCTCGCCGCAACTGAAGCTCAGCTTTTCGGGGATCGGGCCGAGCCGCTCGGCCAATTCCGCCACGGTCGGCCCCAGCCCTCGCGGGTACTGTTCGGTCGCCGCCGCGGCCACACCCAGCGCCTTCGCGCCGTCGAGCAGCCGTCGAATGTTCCAGACGATGCGCCGGTGGCCGGGAACCAGCGAAATCAGTTTTCCCTGCATGTCGACCACCAACAAGCCCGTGTCGGCCGGCGACATCAGTTCAGGGCTGCGCGGTAATGGCTCGTGATCGCTCATGACGAATAGCATAGCGTTCCAGCACTGGGTGCGGAAGCGGTTCTTGCCCGACGCGACCTGAGCCCTAGGCGTTCCCTACAAGTAGGGGAATTGGTATCCTGGGATGCATGGCCTCCGACCGCAGCAACCCCGACCGCACGTTGCCGCAAACCAGCGAGGACCTGCGCCGCTCGCAAGAGCGGAGTTTGCGGCCCACGAGGCCGCCGATGTCCGTACCGGGCTACCAGGCCGATCGCTTCCTGGGCGCGGGCGCGTACGGCCAGGTCTGGCTGGCCGTCGACGGCAACACGGGACGCCGGGTAGCCATCAAGTTCTACAACCAGCGCGGCGGGCTCGACTGGTCGCTTTTGTCGCGCGAGGTCGAACGGCTGGCCCTGTTGTTCGCCGACCGCTATGTGGTGCAGTTGGTCGACGTCGGCTGGGACGCCGACCCACCCTACTACGTGATGGAATACCTCGGTTACGGCTCGCTGGCCGACCGGCTGGAGCACGGTCCCCTGCCGGCCAGAGAGGCGATCGACTTGTTCCGCGAGGTGGCGATCGGCCTGGTGCATGCGCACGGAAAGGGAATTCTGCACTGCGACCTGAAGCCGGCCAACGTGCTGTTGGACCAGGACGGAAAGCCGCGGCTGGCCGATTTCGGCCAATCGCGGCTGAGCCACGAACAAGTGCCCGCCCTGGGAACGCTGTTCTACATGGCCCCCGAGCAGGCGGACCTCGAGGCTATCCCCGATGCGCGCTGGGACGTCTACGCTTTGGGCGCGCTCTTGCACTGCATGTTGACCGGCGATCCGCCCTACCGCGATCCGCGGGTGATCGTCCAGATGCAGGAGGCGGGCGGCTTGGAGGACCAGTTGGCGCGCTACCGCGAATGGATCCGCTCGGCGCCGCGCCCCCACTTGCACCGGAAAATGCCCGGCGTCGACCGCGAGCTGTGCGAGATCGTCAACCGTTGTCTGGCCGTTTCCCCCCAAAAGCGGTTCCCCAACCCGCAGGCCGTGCTCGACGCTCTGCACGCTCGCACGGCGCGGCGCGCGCGCCGCCCGCTGTTGGTGCTGGGAGCGGTGGGTCCGGCGGTGCTGTTGTTGGTGATGTCGGCGTTCGGTTGGGACGTCTTCGAGACCGCGTTGGGCGATTCGACCGAAGCCCTCACGCGGCGCGCGTTGGAGAGCGATCGCTTTGCCGCGCAATTCGTGGCCGAAACGGTGGGCACCGAGATCGACCGCCGTTGGAGCTTGTTGGAACGGATTGCCGCGCGGCCCGACATCCGCGCGCTGGTGATCAGCGCCGCCGGCCAGCCCAACGATCATGCCCGCGTCGAACTGCAGGAAAAGCTGGCCGCGATCGACCACCTGCACCCACTGAACGACCTCGACCGCTGGTTCCTGCTCGACGCGCACGGTCACCAACTGTCGCGCAGCCCGCCGTTCGCGTCCACCATCGACCGGAATTTTTCGTACCGCGATTATTTTCACGGCCAGGGGCGCGACTTGCCCGAGGACACGGTCGACGTGCCGCCGATCAAGGCCCCGCACCTTTCGATCGTATTCATCAGCAAGGCGACGAACGACCGGACGGTGGCCCTTTCGGTGCCCGTCTGGAGCCACGACGAGGGCGACCCCGATCGCGCGGTGCTGGGAGTGCTCGGGCACGCGGTGGGCCTGGGGCACTTCGCCGAATTGCGGCCCGATGAGCGGTCGGGCAACGACCAGATCGCCGTGCTCATCGACGCGAAGCCCGACTTCAATGGCAAGAAGGGCGCGATCCTCGAACATCCGCGCCTGGCCGGGTGGCTTGAAGAGCACCCGGGCACGCCGGCCGAATGTTACCTCAGCTCCCACGAGCTGGACGACTTCGAGCAGCTTCGCAAGCGGCGACGGGAACTGCTCCGCGATCTACGACGGCGGACGATTACGGAGGAAGAGATCCGCGAGACCAACCGCTTTGCCTGGTTCGAACAGTACCACGATCCGCTCGGCAGCGACGACCATGAACGCCTGTTGGCGGCGATCGAGCCGGTGGTGGTCCACGGGCGACCGGAGCCGATCCGTCACACAGGCTGGGGGATCATCGTGCAGGAAGGGCACGAGTCCGCCGTCCGGCCGGTCTCGCAATTGCGCGAAAGCCTTCTGCGGCGCGGCGTGGTGGCGCTGGGCGTGGTCTTGTTCGTGGTCACGGCGCTTTGGGGTTTCGTGATCGTCGTGCTCAACGAATCGAACCGCTTTCGTTGGCTCTTCCGCCGGCGGCACCGCGACACGAAGGGAGGTCCGGCGCCGCCGGGTTCCAGTGAATTATCGCAAGGCACCCCTTCGGTGCAGAGCAGCACCCGGAATGTCATGACCAATCGCGCCGACGACACGCGGCCGGCACCGGAATAGGAGGAACGGCGCGTGGCGGAGCTCATCGCACAAGGACCTCATCCGCACCAGCGTTGGCGGCGCGCGCTGCCGCAAGGCGAGCGAATCGTGCTGGGCCGCGACGGGAACTCCTGGTCGGCCCCCTGGGACGCGTACATCTCGGGCAAGCACTGCGCGCTCCGCTGGGCCGACGGCCGATTGGCCGTCGAGCGATTGCCGCAGACCTCCAATCCCGTTTTCGTCGGCGGCCGGGAATGCGACGCCTTCTCGATCGGACCGGGTGAGCATTTCGTGGTCGGCGAGACGACCTTCACGCTGGCCAGCGAGACGATCAACCTGCTGCGCGACTTGCCTCGCCCGCTCGAGGAACAGAACTACACGGCCGAGGAGTTGCAGCGCGTGCGGTTCCGCGACGCCGACCAGCGGATCGACGTTCTCAGCCATTTGCCCGACGTGATCTCCGGCGCGGTGAACGACCCGGAACTTTTCATTCGGCTGGTCAACATGCTTCTGGCGGGTATTCCGCGTTCGTCGGCGGTCGCGCTGATCGAAGTCGATGAATCGGGCCATCGGCCGGCGCCCGTTTGCATTCTGCACTGGGACCGGCGGCTGGCCTCGAGCGCGGCATTTCAGCCCAGCCAACGATTGATTCTCGATTCCCTGCGGCGCAAGGAGAGCGTGCTGCACGTGTGGGGCGCCGCGCCCGATCCGAAAGCGGCCCAGTTCACCGTCAGCGCCAACGTCGATTGGGCGTTTTGCACGCCGGTGTTGGGCGAGGCGTGCCGCGGCTGGGGCATCTACGTGGCGGGCCAATTCGCCGCCGTCACACCGAGCGGCCGGGAGGCGCTCGACGCCGGCGACTTGCGTGAAGACCTTAAATTCACCGAGTTGGTCGCGTCGACCTTGAACGCGCTGCGGCAGGCGCAGTTCATGCAGCGCAGGCAAGCCGCCTTGCTGAACTTCTTCTCCCCCGCGGTGCTCGAAGCGATCACGGCCGAGGACCCCGACCTGGTGTTGGCGCCGCGGGAAACCGAGGTCTCGGTGCTGTTTTGCGACCTGCGTGGATTTTCACGCGAGACTGAACGGAACGCCGGCGATCTCCTGGCACTCCTGGGCCGCGTGAGCAAGGCCCTGGGCGTGATGACGCACCACATTCTCGAACAGGGGGGCGTTTTCGGCGATTTCCAAGGCGACGCGGCCATGGGCTTTTGGGGCTGGCCCATGTCCCAGCCCGACGCCGTCGAACGCGCGTGCCTGGCGGCCCTGGCCATCCGCGTCGAGTTCGAGGCCGCGGCCAGGCAGCAAGACCATCCCCTGGCCAATTTCCGCATGGGCATCGGCCTGGCCACGGGCCGCGCCGTGGCGGGCCGCATCGGCACCGTCGACCAGGTCAAGGTCACCGTCTTCGGTCCCGTCGTCAACCGCGCCAGCCGGCTGGAGGGGATGACCAAGATCCTCCACACTCCCATCCTGCTCGATGAAGCCACCGCCCGCGCCGTCCGCGAGCAGGTGCCGCGGACCGTGGCACGCTGCCGGCGGCTGGCGGTGATCAAGCCCTACGGTCTCGATGCGGCCGTCGAGATCAGCGAGCTTCTGCCGTCCGTCGACTCGTACCCGGAACTGACCGACGAGCACCTTCGGTTCTATGAAGCGGGTCTCGACGCGTTCCTGGAGGGCGACTGGACCGAGTCGCTCGAACAACTGCAACGCGTGCCGGCCAGGGACCGCGTCAAGGATTTCTTGACGGGCTTCATCGTGCAACACAACCGGACTCCGCCGCCAGGCTGGAATGGGGTGATTTCGCTGTCGAGTAAAGACTGAGGAGAACGCTCGAGGAGGGCTCTGTGTAGCCCAGGATCACGCAAGGCTATCCAGCGGCGCCAACTCCGCGCCAAAGTCGACCTTTTGCTCGACGGCCCGCGCCAAACGGCACAGGAACTCGTGACGTGGCACCTCGCTGGCGCCCAGCCGCGCCGTGTGCGGCGTCAGTTGCTGGATGTCCACCAGCGAGTAGCCTCGCAACCGCACGTGGTTCAGCAAGTGGACCAGGGCCACCTTCGAGGCGTCGCGAACGAAATAGAACATCGACTCAGCGGCGAACAGGCCCCCGATCGCCACGCCGTAGGCGCCGCCCGCCAGTTGGTCGGCATGCCAGACCTCGATGCTGTGCGCATGGCCCAACGTATGGAGCGTCTGGTAGGCAGTCCGCATCGCCGGCGTGATCCAGGTGCCGCGCGCACGCCGCTGCGCCGTGGCGCAGCCGGCCATGACTCCGGCAAAGTCGCGGTCGCAGGTGACATGGAATTTGCCGCTGCGCAGCGTGCGGGCCAGGCTGCGCGACACGTGCAGCGCGTCGAGTTCGAAGATCGCCCGCGGATCGGGCGACCACCAGGCCAAGGGACCGCTCTCGGCGGGCCAGGGAAAAATGCCGTGGCGATAGGCGTAAAACAACCAGTCGGGGTCCAACGAACCACCGACGCCAACCAGCCCCTCGGGCGCGGCGAGCTCCGGGGGAACGAAGAATTCCTCGGGAGTGGGACGGCGCGTTGGGCGGATGGGAGGCATGGGCGATTGTCCGAAGCGGCGGGGGTATTCCCCCTCGGCGCCGCCACCTATAATAGCCTACCGGTTAATCCGCCAAGGCCACCCCCGCTGGAACCGCCTCGATGTCCGAATTTCCCACACAGCCATCGTTTTCCGCGCCGCAGCCCTTTCCCGTGCCGGTAGCGTTTCCGTCGCAGGCAGCCTTTCCCGCGCCGGCGCCGTCTCCCACGCCACCTCCCTCGTCGAAGCGACTCTCCCGGTTGACGTGGATCTTCGCAGCGCTCTGCCTGGGATTGGTGGCGCCTCATCTGGCGGAACAAGTGCAGTACGCGATGACCCGCGGCCAGTTGAGGGCCCAGTCGGAATCGGCCGCCGAGCAACTGGCCAGGCTCGACGAGAACGTCGAACTGGTCAAGCTCTCCGACACATCGCGGGCCTTTCGGCTGGTTGCCAAACGGATCGGACCGAGCGTCGTCCACATCGACGTCGAGCACCCCCTCGAGCGAACCAACCCCATGGTCTGGGATGATTTGGGTCTTCGCATGCCTCCGGGGCACCTTCGCGAGCAACCACGCGAACAGGCGCAGGGCCAAGGCTCCGGTGTGATCGTCGACGCCAAGGAAGGGTATGTGTTGACAAACGATCACGTAGTCGATGGCGCGGAATCGATCCAAGTCAAGCTCAGCGACGGCCGGACGATCGACCGCAAGCACGTTCACGTCGTCGGACACGACCCATGGGCCGACCTGGCGCTGCTCAAGCTCGACGCCGACGGGCTGGTGCAGGCCGAGTGGGGCAACAGCGAACAGCTCGAAGTCGGCGACTGGGTGCTCGCGGTGGGCAACCCCTACGGGCTTGATCGCACGGTCACTAGCGGCATCGTCAGCGCCAAGGAACGGCGGGGATTCAACGATACGGCCAATGTCTATCGCAACTTCTTGCAGACCGACGCCGCGGTGAACCCTGGCAACAGCGGCGGTCCCTTGGTCAATATCCGCGGCGAGCTCGTGGGGATCACCACCGCGATCGTCGGCCGCTCGTTTCAGGGAATCAGCTTCTCGATCCCCAGCCAGGTGGCCAAGGATGTGTACCAACAGTTGCGAACCAAAGGAACGGTCGAACGTGGTTGGCTCGGTGTGGTGTTCGACGAACTGACGCCGGACCTCGCCAAGCGATTGGAGGTGCCCGGGCCAAGCGGTGTGCTTGTCAGGGACGTACTCCCGGGACAACCGGCCGCCACGGCCGGACTTCAGCCGGGCGACGTGATCGTCGAGTGGAACGGAAAAGAGGTCACTGAGCGAGACGAATTGCAACAGATGGTGGCCGGCACCCCCATCGGCTCCAAGGTTGCAGCGGTCGTCGTGCGCGACGGACAGCGGACCACCTTGGAAGTGACCGTTGGCCGCCGGCCCAGCCCCGATGAACTTCGCCGGCGGCGCTAAGCCTTCCACGGGAGGCCAGGGAGGGCGTTCCCTACAGAGGAATGCGATCATCCGACTGCAATTCCCGCCCAAAGGCCAGGGAACGCCCTCCGTGGCCTCCGTGGC
>DATLQY010000093.1:0-5743 GCA_035534975.1 Pirellulales bacterium | reverse complement strand
CATTTCACGCGCCCTCCTTCTCGACGAGCACTTGAATTTCGGTCAGGTAGTTCCTGGGGTTTCGTTTGAAGATCATTCCGGGTCCTTTCAAGTAGACTTCGCGTGTCGGCGTGAGCGGCTGATACTTTCGCTCCCTCAGATATTGGAAAACCGTGGCATAAGCGCGGCCAAGCTGGTCGTACGGACCGCGATGCACGAGTGACACGCAACGGCCGCCGGGCAATTCGCGAACGGCGACGCCGTCTGCCACCTGCTTGCGGCGAAGCGGCATGCAGGCCTCGTAGTCGGCATCCTCTTCACGGTATACATTGTCGTAATGCAAAATCATCGGGCTGCCTGCGATCGCCCGTCCGAGAGCGCGGGCCAGCCGGCCAAAAAGCCGGCCGCAATCGCTGTAACGGCCCTTGACTCGAATTCCGCCCACCAACAATGGTTCAAGGGTTTTTTCCTTAATGTCGCCTGCGTTTTGCGCCACAATTCGGGCCTCCTGTTCTTCAGAAATGAATTGTTCGAGTGATTTCGCCGCTTTGCGAACCTGCTTGATTCGTTCTTTCAAGACGTCTTGCTGCCGTTCAAGAATCGCCAACAGATCGCCTTCGCCTTCCGAGCGGAGCAGGTCCTTAATCTCGCTCAGGGCAAATTCCAGGCTGCGGAAATAGATGATCACACGCGCCGTTTCGATGTGGCTCTCGTCGTAGTAGCGGTATCCGGTGTCAGGATCGACGAACGCCGGAACGAGGAGTCCTTCCTCGTGGTAGAAGCGCAGCGTCTTAACGGGGAGTTGCGTGAGCTTCGAAAGTTCTCCAATGCTGAACATGCCTGATCATTTCCTTGCGGATTGTCGCCATCTTACGGCCTCCAGTAACGGGAGAGTCAAGCAGAATTTTGCGCGCGGAGTTGCCGCTTCTCGGTATTCCGGGGTTTACTTGGCAACGCTCCCTACCGTGTTGAACACGATCGACGACGACTACCGAAGCCGAACTGGCTATTTGAGCCATCCAATGCAAGGCTGGGAAGACGTCGAGGCGGCCATCGCCTCGGTCGAATCCGATCCGGTGGCAATGCAGCGAATACGCGGGTTCGTCGACATCGAGATGGGCGAGTTGGATTCGCCGAACGCCGAGTAAGAATGGAGATCCCGTCGTGGACAACCCGGAAATCGTCGTAAGCCATAACCGCCGCGCCTGGGACCGCCAGGTCGAACTGGGAAACCGCTGGACCGTGCCTGTCGGCCCCGACGAGGTTGGCCGTGCGCGGAATGGGGATTGGGCAATCGCGCTGACGCCGACGAAGCCCGTCCCCGCCGAATGGTTCCCGCCGCTTGCGGGCCTCGATGTGCTCTGCCTGGCGAGTGGCGGTGGGCAGCAAGGGCCGATTCTCGCCGCCGCCGGAGCGAACGTAACCGTCTTCGACAACAGTTCCAAGCAACTTGTCCAGGATCGGTTCGTCGCCGATGTCGAGGGGCTCGGGATCGAAACCATCCAAGGGGACATGGCTGACCTGTCGATCTTTCCCGACGCGCGGTTCCATTTGATCGTTCACCCCATCTCCAACGTATTCGTGTCCGACGTGAGACCAGTCTGGCGGGAGGCATTTCGGGTGCTTCGACCGGGCGGATCACTGCTAGCCGGCTTTATGAACCCGGTGCACTACCTCTTCGATTTCTTCGCGCTTGAGGAGGGTGAGCTCCGGGTCGCGCACCGTATTCCCTATTCGGACCTGTGCAGCTTGAGCGATGAGGAACGGGCGAGGTTGGCGGAGCTCGACGCCCCGCTGGAGTTCGGGCATACGCTTGAAGATCAGATCGGCGGTCAGATCGCCGCCGGGTTTGTGCTGACGGGGTTTTATGAAGACAACGATCCCGACACGATCTTGGGCAAGCACATCCCGTCGTACGCAGCCACCAAAGCAACGAAGCCTGACCGATGAGTCAACCGAGACGCGACCGACCACGATGAATTGAGGTACATCAAATAGAGTCGAGCAGTCCTTGGCCGGCCTCGTTTTACTTCCACCGGTCGCCTTTGGCGGCCGCCCTGACGGTCCCCGTCACGGAGTGCCGCGGCTACGGGGCCTGCCCGGAAGCGCCGCCCAACCGCAGGATCGTCTCCTCGTGGGCCTCGCGAATGCCGCGGGTCTGCTCGGCGACCATCCTTTCGAGGCTCTCGAGCTTGGCTTCGGCCTGCCTGGCAAGCTCCCATTTTCTTTGCAGGGAGGCGGCCAACTGGCGGACCTCGATGTTGTCGAACGGCTTCTTCAAGATCAGGAGCCGGTCGGTTTCGCCCAGCTCTCGCACCATGTCGTGCCAGGATCGCCAACGAACCGAAGACATGAAAGTGCGTTTCGATGCGTCCGCCGGTCAGGTGGATCAGCAGAGCGGACCACAGCATCTGAGCGACGGCAATCACATGGCGCGTGATTGCGCTCCCGGGATAGAACACCGCGAGAAGGATCGGCAGGCAGGCGAGCGCGCCGCCGATAAACACCGCGGCCCACACGTGGACGTGAATCGAGCTCCGCGTTCCGGCCCAAGCCAAGGGCGAGAGACAAAGCGCGGCGGCCACAGCCGCGATCCACTGCAGGCCCATCAGCCATGCGAACATCCGGTCGGTGCGCCGCGCGATCGTGGCCAGTTGCTCTTCCACCCGGCGATCGGCGGCATGGTGGCAATCGGCGTCAAGCTGCCCCAAAGGATTGGCCATTTTTATCACAGCGAACCCACCTTTCGACCGCTTGCCCCGGCCGACGCCAAGGCCGGCGGAAGACGTGTGGCCTGACTGGTTCCGGACGGGGCAGGAACCTCTTTTTCCTCGGCGTCATCGGGCACGGCCAGCGAAATGGCGCGCATCTCGGGGAGCAGCGACAGAAAAATATCGAGCAGACGCGGATCGAAGTGGGTGCCTCGGCCCTCGCGCAGCATCCTTTCCACGTCCGCATCGGGAAACGCCGGACGGTAGCAGCGATCGTGCGACAGTGCGTCGAAAAAGTCAACGATTGCCACGATGCGGGCCGTTTCCGGAATCTCCGGACCAGCCAACCCAGCCGGATATCCCCCGCCATCCCAGCGCTCGTGGTGGCACATGGCGATCTCACGCGCCATGCACAGCACGGGCGTGGTCGCTCCGGCAAGCATTTTGGCTCCCAGCAGCGTGTGCGTCTGCATGACGGCCATTTCCTCGCGAGTCAGCTTGCCGGGCTTGCGCAAGATCGCATCGGGAATGCCGATCTTGCCGAGGTCGTGCATGGGGGCGGCGAGTCGAATCTGATCGACCAGCTCCCGAGGCCAGCCCGCCGTCGCGGCGAGAAGCTCGCTGTACCATCCGGTGCGTTGGATATGCGCCCCCGTCTCCTCATCGCGGTACAACGACACTTTTACCAGCCAATGGATCGTCTCCTCATGGGCACGGCGCCGGCGAGCCTCGGACTCGACCAGCTCCTGGTTGGAGATCATCAGCTCCCGGTTCTTGGCCCGCATCCTGTCACAGACTTTCTCGAGCTCGTCGGTCTTCTGGACAACCAGCCCCTCGCTCACGGCGCGCCGGCGCATATCGACCAGGCTGTGGCGCATCGACAACCAGAGAAAGACGTCTTCGAAAAAGACCCAGCCCGCGTGCTCCAGCGCGCTCCAAGAGCCCGTCGCCGCGATGCCTTGGGCCGCTTGCGGCCACCCAAGGTTGCGAGCCAGGTGATCGAGCGCGACGACCACGGTGGCAGTCACAAGCACCCGCCAACGCCGGTAGCACGCCAGCGCCGCCAGGGAACCGAGCACGTGCAGGCGCGGATCGATTCGCCCGCCGATGAGGTGGACTAAAAGCGCCGGCCAGAGTAACTGGGCGATGGCGATCACGTGGCGAGTTAGGGCCCGGCCGGGATGGACGACGGCAAGGTAAATGGGTAGACAGGCCAGAACGCCGCCGAGAACGGCCGCCGCCTCGACGTTTGAGCTCAGGGGTCTGAATGTACCGAGCGCGCCGCGGGGCGAGAACCATTGCGCAGCCGCCACAGTCGCGATCCATTCGAGGCCCATCAACCAGGCGAACATCCGATCGGTTCGCCGTGCGATCGAAGCCAGTTGCTCGTCGACCAGGTATCCGGCGGCTCGGGAGCCACCGGGTTGACTGGGCTCGAGACGGTACTCCGATGAGTTCACAACGCATCCTTCCGGGCCGCCTTCAAGCCCTTGTCGGTCAAACTCGGCAATTCCCAACCAATCAGGCTGTCCTCAAGGATGGCACTTTTTTGACGCCCCGGCCGGCCTTTTTTGGCAACGACCCGATATCCGCATTGATCCCCTCACCCACGAAACAGTGGTACGGGCAATGCGCTCAAGACATCGCTGAAACGGGTAATAACGGATGTAGGGTTTCCATGGCGCTTTCGTGAGCCCGGCACGTTGCTCAAAGCGCTGCCGTTTCTTATCATCAGGGGACAGGGACATTACCCGAGGGATGGTCGTCCATCGTGAAACTAGGAGGCGCGTCATGCGAAGGCGAATTGGTCTGGCACTGGCGTTGGCGGCGTTCGTTGCTTGGTTCCCGGCCGTGCTCCATGGCCAGGAGACGGAAGCGAGTGACGAACCGGGGACAGTCGAAACGCCGAAGAAGCCGAAGAACAAGGCCGGCAAACAGGCAAAAGATGGTGCGGAAGCCGACGGTGGCGAGGCGAAGGGCGATGGAGCCGGCGACCTGTTCGAGGCGGTCAAGAAGAAAAAACTCAATGTGACGTTCGTAGCGCAGAACGCGGCCGTGGCGAGCCTGACGATCATCAATATTACCGACCAGCCGGTCAAGGTGCGGGTACCCGTGGTCGTCGCCGGCACTCCGACCACTCCACCAGGCACGAATGCGACTGCGTATTTCGCAAGCTTCGGCACGGCGCCCCCACAAATCGTGGGAGGGGTCACCAGCATCGCGGATCAGAGCGCGGCGGCGGGTGGATCGAAAAAGAAAAAGTCGCCCGGCCGCGCGGCGGCCAAGGGCGACGAACCACCCAAGGCCAGCGAGTTTACGCTGTCGCCCGGCGAAACGCGTGTCGTTCCCGTCGCCTGCGTGGGCCTCGAGTTCGGCAAGCCGAATCCGCTGCCGATCTTGCCGTACACGATGGCCGATATCGAAACGGCGAGTAAGAAGGCTGAAGTCAAGGCCATGCTCGAGGGCTTCGCCCAAGGGCGATTCAACCGGGAGATTGCACAGCTCGCCGCCTGGCATTTCAACTGCAGCATGACGTGGGACCAACTCGCCGAAACGGGCACTGTCTCCGAAGAAACGCTACGAGCCGCCATGAAGGCGGCCGACCAGATCGAGAAGGAGGTCAAGGCGAAGACCAAGAAAAAGGCGGGCAAGGAAAAGGAAAAAGACAAGGAAATGGAGAAGGTAAAGAAGAAGGGGAAGGCGAAGGACAGCGAGGAAACCGAGTAGCTCCTGCTGAAGGACCTTTAACAATTCCCACTTACCTTGGCGCGGTGCGCATGCCGAAACAATGATCTAGCAGACCGCCACATTGCTAGCACCATTACTCGTCAGGGACGGAGCATGAAGCGACGCGCCGCGGCACGGATGCAACGGATCGGCAACATTTCAGCGGGTGACACCCCTGCCAACGGCCAATCCGCCGTCGAGGGTGCATCGCTGGGTCGCTCCATTTCGACCGACCCGCCTTCCGGCAGCGAGGCCCCGGAGAAGCACTGGAAACTCGACCAGGCCGAGGGAATTGCGGCGCCGGTGATCCGAGCGAACATGATCTC
>DATLQY010000092.1:0-3524 GCA_035534975.1 Pirellulales bacterium | reverse complement strand
GGTACCCAGCCCCAGGACAGCACGGCGCCCGGCCAACGCCGGAATATCATTTCGCGCAGGCAGCTTCAAGTTGCCCTGGCGGCTTGGACCTCGTTGATCGTCCACGCGGTTCTCATCATCGTGCTGGGCCTCTATTTGATCGATCTGCCAATGAAGATCGACTTCAAGGACCTCACCGCAATCATCCCCGACCGTCCCGACGAACTCTTGAATGAAGTGCTCGACACGACGGTAACTGCCACCGAGCACCTGGCGCTGACCAGTTCATCGGCTGCGTCGGTCTCGGGCGCCGTTGGTACAGGCGGAGAGGGCGCGATCGTCGGCACATCGGCCCCCAGCTACGACAAATCGGTGGGCTCGGCACCGGAAGGTCCGAGCATGCCGATTGGCGACATCGGCGATTTTTCGTCGGGCGGCCATCATTTTGCATTGGACGTGCCCGATGGCACCCTGGGCGAGCCCTCCGCGGTGGTCGACAACTACCAGCAGGCGATGGACCGTATCACGCAAGAAATCCTGAACATGCTCGCCAAGAACAAGGTGTTGGTGATCTGGTGCTTCGACGAATCGGAGAGCATGAAGGACGACCAGAAAGAGATTCGCGACCGGATCGACAAGGTGTACGTCGAGCTGGGCCTGGCCGAGTCGGCCCAGGGCGATGCGCTTTTGACGGCGGTGACCAGCTACGGCGAAGGTTTCCACGTCCACACGACCAAGCCCACTTCCGACATCGAGAGAATCCGCGAAGCCATCAGCTCGGTACCCGTCGACGAAAGCGGCAAGGAGATCATGTCGATGGCCGTGGGCACGTCGATCGCGAACTTCCACAAGTACGCCTCAGCCGGTCGGCGGCAGTTGGCAATGGTCCTGGTCACCGACGAAAGCGGCGACGAAAGCGACAATTACGAACATCTTGAAGCCGCCATCAGAGAGGCCCGCGACTCCCGTTGCGTGATCTATACCTTGGGGCGGGAGGCCGTCTTCGGCTACCCCTACGTGTTCATGAATTGGGTCGATCCCAAGACCGAAATCAACTTTTGGCTGCAAATCGACCGCGGCCCGGAAACGCCCTTCCCTGAGCAGTTGCAGATCGACGGCTTCACCCGCCGCTGGGACGCCCACCCCAGTGGCTTCGGTCCCTATGAGCAGGTGCGAATGGCGAGGCAGACGGGCGGTGTATTCTTCATGCTCCCCAGCCCCGAAGTGCATCTGGTCGCCCGCGACGACCGCAAGTACGAGATCGAGGCCATGCGTCCCTACCTTCCCGACCTGGGACCGCGGCTCAACTACGCCCGCGAGCGCGATGAAAGCGAGCTGCGCACGACGCTTTGGAAAATCATCACCGACCTGAACCCGTACAACCCCAAGGCCTCGCCCTATTGCACGGTTCAAGTCACGTTCCCGATCGCTCCGCAAGAGTTCGTGAAGGCCGCCTTGGCCAATCAGAAGACGGCCCTGGGCATGCTTCAGTATTATGAACAGGCCGAAAGGGCGTTGGAGAAGCTCAAGCCACTGCGTAACCGCGAATACACGCCTCGCTGGCGTGCGAATTATGACCTGATGTACGCCCAGATCATCACCTATAAGGTGCGGATTTACGAATACGGCGCCTATCTCGAAGCGTTCATGAAACAGCCGAAGCTGATCAAGAACCCGCTCGGCGCCACCAAGAAGACGACCCATTGGGACATCCGGACCCGCGCCGAGACGATGACCGGCGACAAGACCAAAGATTACGTCGTCATGGCCAAGAAAATGCTCGATGACGTGATCAAGGAGCATGCCGGCACGCCCTGGGCGGCGCGTGCCCAGTGGGAACTTGCTCGCGGCTTCGGCGTCGAGTTGATCGAGGCCTTTTACGATCCGCGGCGCGGCATCGTCAAGGTCCCGAAGCTCTAGTCGACACGCTCGCCGTCTGGCCTTGCCGTCGCCAGATAGATGGCGTACAGTGCCTGGCCAGAAATGCACGATGGACCGGCGGAATGAAGCAAGGATGGCAACTCCAACGGATAGGGTGCCGCTCGAACGCTCGGATGTAGCCCACCTGTTAGGCGCGGACGTCTCTGCGGAGAAGCGCGATTTCTACCAGCGGATGCCGCCGCTGCCGGTGCCTCTGGATCGGGGCCGGGTGGCGAACGCGTGGATGCCCAAAGGGGGGCAAGTGCTGGATATCGGCTGCGGTGCCGGGTACCACGTGCGGCACTTCGCACGACGCGCGGCGCGCGTGGTGGCCATCGATGTCGACCCCGTCACGCTCCACCTCGCGCGGCGGCGTGTCCGCAGCAGCCGCGTCACATTCTTGCGCTACGACGGCAGCGAGTTGCCTTTCGCCGATGCCAGTTTCGACACGGTTTCGATGCTCGACGTGCTGGAACACGTCGCCGACCGTGAGAGTCTGGTGTCCGAGATTTTTCGCGTGTTGCGTCCGGGCGGACATTGGATCGTAAGCGTTCCGCACCGGGGGGCCTTCGCTTGGCTTAGCCCGGAAAACCTGGCGATGGACCACCCGCGAGTCTATACGGTCGTCAGCAAGCTGTTGCAGGTCCGTTTCTGGGTTCGAGACCACCAGGCAAGCGGCCAACGGCACCACCATTTTGGAATGGATGAGCTGGAACGGCTGTCCGACGGCCGTTTCGAGGCCGTCGCCCACGCTCGTCGCGGAGGGCTTCTTTATGGCTTGGCGTATACCGCGCTTTGTTTTCCGCCTCCGTTTTTGAGCAGGCTGCAGGCTTGGACATCGGCTTGCTTCGCGTTGATGGCGCTTGACTACCAGGTGCCCTATGGGCCGCTCGCCTATAACCTGATCATGCAGTTCAGGCGCGAAGCGGCGGTCCCCATGATCGAGGCCCAGCCGATCGAGGCGGCCGACGCGTCGCGCGGGGCGCGGAGCGAGGCGCGCGGAGCGGCAAGGGCCGCTTGAGCCCAGCAGAGCCGTGTGGGACAAGCTCGCCTTAGGAGGGGCACCCGCGCAGCGGGTCTCCAGCTCCATCGAGGGGCTGCTGGAGAGGAATCAGCCGCGAAATGGCCGTGGATTTCTGTTGACGCATGTACCATTTATGGTACAGTCGAATGATGAAGCGGACGGCAATCGCCAAGCGGCTCCCTGCCGCATTCTTTCAGAACGAGTCCGGCAGGATGCCGCTACGCGAGTGGCTGCTGTCGCTCGGCGATGACGATCGGAAAACGATTGGAGACGACATCCGCACCGCCGAATTCGGCTGGCCGGTGGGTATGCCGCTCTGCCGGTCGCTATCCGGCTACAAGGGGCTGTGGGAGATCCGTAGCAACTTGAGTGATGGCCGGATTGCCCGCGTGCTGTTCTGTGTCCATGGCGGGCGCATGCTTTTGCTGCACGGCTTCATCAAGAAAACGCAGAAGACGCCGCCTCGCGATCTGGAGATCGCCGTTGCAAGGCAGAAAGGGCTGACATGAAGAAACGCACGGAAAAAGGCTCCATCGGGCAAAGCTTCGATGACTTCCTCAAAGAGCAAGGGCGCTATGAGGAAAGCACCAATCAGGCCGTC
>DATLQY010000091.1:0-4125 GCA_035534975.1 Pirellulales bacterium | reverse complement strand
TTCGATGGCGCACCAGGCTATCGGTACTGGCCGCTGGCATGTTCTCGCTGATCGGTTTGGTTGGCGCGTTGCGAATCGACGGCGTGAGCGGCGACATCGTGCCTCGTTTGGCCTGGCGTTGGGGCCTCAAGCCTGATGAGCGTTTGCACAAGCCGACTACAGTCTCGGCGGACGAGGGTGCCGATGCAAAGATCGACCTGACGGCGACCACCGCCGATGACTTTCCCCAATTCCTTGGTCGCAACCGCGACGGACGGATTAGCGCGCCTCGCCTGGGGCGCGACTGGCTGTCGCACCCACCGCTTCGGCTTTGGCGCCAGCCGATCGGCGCGGGCTGGTCGTCATTCGCGGTCGTCGGACACTATGCCGTCACCCAAGAGCAACGCGGCGAATTGGAGCTGATCGTGTGCTATGATCTGCTGACCGGCAAAATTCGCTGGTCGCACGCCGACAAGGGACGGTTCGGCACGGAGATCGACGGCATCGGCCCACGTGCCACGCCCACCATAGTCGACGGGTACGTCTACACGGTGGGCGCGGCCGGGCGCCTCAACTGCCTCAACGGTGCCGGAGGCATGGTCGTTTGGACCCACGATGTGCTCGCCGAACACAGTGCCAAGAATGCTGGATGGGGCAAGAGCTGTTCACCCGCGGTGTTCGGCGACCTGGTAGTAGTTAGCGCCGGTGGGCCCGACGGCCATTCGCTCGTCGCGTACCACAAACAGACCGGCGAACGTGTTTGGGAGGCCGGCGACGATCCATCGAGCTATAGCTCGCCCGTCTTGGCGACGCTGGCCGGTGTGCCGCAGGTCCTCATCGTCAACCCTCGCAACGTCGTGGCCCACGACCCGCTCGATGGCCATTTACTCTGGCGCTTCAAGTGGGAAGGTAACGATCCCAAAGTGCCGCAGCCCGTGCCGGTCGATCGTGACCGGGTGTTGATCGCGGCAGGTTATGGAGTCGGTTGCGCGATGCTGGGCATCGAGCATGGCGAAGACGACGCCTGGGAAGTGCGTGAGATCTGGAAACAGAACCGCCTGAAACCCAAGTTCACGAACCTTGTCGTACGCGATGGGTATGTGTACGGAATCGACGACGGACGGGCACTAGTTTGTCTCGACACGGCCGACGGCCAACTCAAGTGGAAAGGAGGCCGCTACGGTCATGGACAGGTGCTGTTGGTCGATGACGTGCTACTGATCCAGGCCGAGAGCGGCGAGGTCGCGCTGGTCGAAGCCACACCCGAGCGGCACCATGAATGGACTCGCTTCCAAGCCATCGAAGGCAATACCTGGAACAATCCTGTGCTCGCCGGTCGCTATCTCCTGGTGCGCAACGCCGAGGAGGCGGCGTGTTATGAACTGCCGCTGGAAGAATGAAGGTTGTAACCTGTCCCCTGTAACCTGTCCCCTGTAACCTGTCCCTCCCCTATCCCCTCACTTCGCATCCTGCGACAGCAGCCAATCTTCCAAGATCACGTGGACCACGAAGGGCGCCCGCAAAAGCGCGGCCCGCGCTGAAAGGAGCTTGGATATCCAAGGCCGCGTGACCATGTTCGACACGGCGCGCATTCCGAGTGTCCGTAGCGACCGCCCACTCAATTCCTGGGTCACGTTGTCGCTGAGCCGTTTGAACGTGGCGGGCACGAGGTTCGGATCGGGCCCGACGTGGACGATGACCTCGATGCCGCCGGCGAGCAGTTCGTAGACGGCCTCCCACAGCCGCTGCGGCTCATCGATCCATCGGTTCATGAGCTTGCGGGCATTGTAGTCGTTGTAGCTGGTTTCGCCGGTCACCAGCGAGAGCACCGGCGGCACGGGTGCGCGGAAGCCGCCATTTCCGGTCTGCATCATCACAGCGGCGCGGTTGGGGATGTTCCGTTGCCACAAGAGCGGCGTGTGCAGCGGGGGCCAACTGCCGCTGTTCTTGCGCAGGTTGACCGGGCCCGACAACACGCCGGCCATCCGCTCCTTGAATCGGTCGACCGTGTCGCCCTGCCCCAAGACAAGCACCGTGTTGGGCGAGAGGTACGACGAAATGGCGATCACGCCGCGGCCCTGCTGTGTGATCTCGAGGCAGAGCCGTTCGACCGCCTCCAAGTCGAGGGCCCGGCCGCGCGAGAAAACGACGCCCATCGTGACGTCTAGGGCCAGCTCGGCACATTCTTCCGCCAGCGCCACCAAGGGGGGCAGCACGTCGCGCATGTTGAAGACGCCGCCGGCGACGAGTGCCGTCACCTCGCCCAGGCTATAGCCCAACCCTAGCTTGGCGTGCCGGTAGGAAACGCCGAAGAACTGCTCGAGGAGCTCGATCTGCGCCAGCTCGACGCCGATGATCAGGCCGATGTCCTCGCCGAAGGTGCCGAGCGTGCTCTCGCTCCGCGCGCGGACGCGGCACACCAGGTCGGTCGCCTTACGCGTCACTTCGGCGCAGATCTCCGAGGCTTCGCGAAGGTACCGCTCGACCACGTGGCCATAAACGCGGTGCGCCAAGAGTTCCGGCGTGCGGCCCAGGTTCGTGACATTGTAGCCACGGAAGCAAAACGCCGCGTCATCAAGCCGATCACTCAATTCGTAGGGTTTGAGCAGGTGGTTGGTCATCTTCCTCGTGGGGCAGGTTTACAACCTGCCGTACTTCGCAAGCGAACGACGGCCTATACGGCGCCAAGTTCATGGTCTATTCTACTACGTGGTCCGCGAGGGGGCCAACCAGACATTTTCGAGGGACTTACCGTATGTCGTTCGTTCAAACGCCTTTCATTCGTGCCGGCTTTTGGCTTTTCGCAGTTCTCGTGGTCGGCTTTCCCGCGATCGCCTGGCGCGCGCCGCCGGCGGATTCGGCCGCGGCCGCGCTCGTTTATCCGGTGGGGATCGCCGTGCGCTGCGAGCGGGAGATTTTCGTGGCCGATCTCGAAATGCACGGCATCTGGCAAATCGACGGGACCACGTTGCGGATGTACTTCCAGGGAACGAAGCAGTTTCGCACGCCGATGAACCGTCCGCGGGCGTTGGCCATCGACGGCGAGGGACGCCTGCTGGCCGGCTGCAGCGCCACGCGAGAGGTGTACCGCTTCAACGCCGCCGACCAGCCCGAACCGCTCACCGCCGGCGGCATCGGTAATGCAATCGATATCGCCGTCAACCGCGCCGGCGAGCTATTGGTTTCGGACCTGGAGTTGCACTGCATTTGGAAGGTGCCGGCGGCGGGAGGCAAACCCGAAGAATTCGTCAAAATGCCGGCGCCGCGAGGATTGTCGATCGACGGCGATGACCGGTTGTGGGTCGTATCGCATGGAGACAAGGCTTCGCTCGTGCGCGTTTCCGCCGACAAGCAGGTCGAGACGATCGTCGCCGGGCGCGCGTTCAAGTTCGCCCACGACGTGGCGGTCGACAAGCAGGGGACCGCTTACGTGTCTGACGGGTACGCCGCGACGATTTGGAAGGTTGGGGCCGACGGCACGCCGGTCGCGTGGGCCGAAGGCGACCCGCTCCAGAGCCCAACGGGCCTTGCCTGGCAGGGCGAGACGTTACTTGTCGCGGATCCAAAGGCTTGCGCCCTGTTTCGAGTCGACGCCGAAGGCGTAGCCTCGGCGTTGGAATTGGAGTGAGTCGCCCTTCCCGCAGGGCAGTTGTTGGACCACGCGGTAGTAAAGTAGCAGGCACACTCCGCTGTGCCGTTGCCGCCCCGTGGGCTGGTTGGGCCAAGCTGAGGTATAACCTTGGGAAGGTATAACCGCGAAAAAAAATCGCATCGCGGCCGGACAAATCGCTCGGAAACGATGCGCGCGAAGCGACCTGCCATGATGGCAGCCGGCGACCCGATCCCCTTTTGTAAGAGGGCAGGGGCTCGTCTCCTGGAGTTTCACATTGGCCTCTAGCCTCTCAGCCGGTTGCGCCGGCCGATGTCGGAAAGGAACATGTGGCCACTGGCGTCGAGACCGTAGGGTGGGCACCGCCCACCATGATTGGACGATGACACGATGCTGGTGGGCAGTGCCCACCCTACAAGTATCATTTTTACCCAGTATCCCTATTTACATGCGTGGATGAGGCGATTCGAGGTTTGTTCCTTGGGAGATCGAAAGCGGCCGCATTTCCGTCGTCCGTGTCGCCTCGCAGGCCGCCT
>DATLQY010000090.1:0-8912 GCA_035534975.1 Pirellulales bacterium | reverse complement strand
GGGCCGACGTGACGATCTCGACGCGGCTGGCGCGGCGATCGCTCACGGCGTAGACCGCGAGGGGACGTTGGCCGGTGATGTAATTGACCACGTCGATCTGATGGCTGCCCGCATCGCCGAAATATCCGGCCCCGATCCGTGGGTCGTCGCGCCACGTGCCATGGATCGTTTGTTCCCAGCGCTCGCAGACGAAGATGTGGACCTGCTTCAGGGGCCCGTACGTTTCGGCCCGCTCGGTCAGCTCGCGCCGCGCCGTGCGGTAGGCCGCCTTGTAGCGTCGCTGGTAGGCGACACAAAGGATACGTTGCATTCGGCGGTACCGCTCGATGAGATCGACGATCTGCCCGCGCGAGGCGGCGAGCGGCTTTTCGCAGAGTACGTCGAGACCGTGTTCGAAGGCCAGGCAGGCCTGATCGAAATGCAGCAGCGTCGGCGACGAGATGACGACCGCGTCCAGTGCGTGGCGGTCGAGCGCCTCGGCCACGTCGGTCTCAACCGCGGCCTCCGGCGCGTAGCGCTGGCGCACTCCCTCGGCCGTGGAGGCCGAAGGATCGCAACACATTCGAATCGCCGCCCGATTGTCGGCCGAGAGCCGCTCGGCGTGCAGCCGCCCGACGGCCCCGCAACCAATCAGGCCGACTCGCACCGGGAGTTGAACTATTGCCATGCGTCCATTCTACCGACCGATCCCCGTGGCGGCGAGGCTGCTCGTCGACGCGCTGCGTCAGCCGCTCGTTTCTGCTAAACTATACCCCACGCGGCGCACCGAGGCTCAGGTCTCGGTAGGGAACGCACTCCGTGGCGTTCCGTGAGCGGCCGAACGATACTTTTTCCAGCAACTGGAACGCCACGGAGGGCGTTCCCTACAGATATACTGTCATCTCCGCATGAAACTTTCGGCCGCCTATGGTCCCGGCAAATTCGGCTTGTCGTTCGAGCTGTTTCCTCCCAAGACCGACGCGGGCGATCTTGAGCTTTTCCGCCACCTGGAGGATCTGGTGGCGTTCGAGCCGAGCTATATCACCTGCACCTACGGCGCCGGCGGCTCGACGCGCCACAAGACACTCGACGTCGTGACGCGCGTCCGGCAGCGGTTCGGTGCCTCCGTCGCCTCGCACCTGACCTGCGTCGGATCGACGGCCGACGAACTGCGAGAGTACCTCCGGGAAGCCGACCGCCGCGGCGTCGAGAACATCGTGGCCTTGCGCGGCGACCCGCCCAAGGGGCAAACACAGTTCCATGCAGTCGAAGGCGGGCTTCGGTACGCCGGTGAACTGGTTCGGCTGGTGCGCGACGAGTTCCCCCAGTTCGGTATCGCGGTGGCAGGCTACCCCGAAACGCACCAGGAAGCCGTCAGCCCGCAAGCCGATTTGGAGAACCTTCAGCGCAAGGTGGCCGCGGGGGGCGATGTCGTGATCACCCAGTTGTTCTACGACAACCGCGATTTCTTTCGTTTCCGCGATGACTGCGCCGCTTTGCGAATCGATGTGCCGATCGTGCCCGGCGTGCTGCCGGTCACGAACCTGGCCCAAATCCGGCGGATCACGTCGCTCTGCGGGGCGAAGCTTCCCCAAGAGCTCGTCGCGAGCCTGGCGGCGAACGACGAACGGCCGGAAGAGCAGTTCGAGATGGGTGTCGAATTTGCCACGCGGCAGGTGCAGGAGCTGATTGACGCGGGCGTGCCCGGCGTCCATTTTTACGTCTTGAACAAGTCGCAGGCGACGGCGCGCGTATTGCGGGGAATCAAGAGAGCAACCGTTCGGACGCGGGCCACCAATCGATGACGATGTTCCCGCACTTCCGCCGCATACCGCGAGCTCCATTTTGGAACCGTTGTTTCTTGTTTGCGTTTTTTGTCTTCGTGGCTCCCGCGAAGGCCGCGGAGGACCAGTTCTTCGATTCCAACGGTGTGAAGCTTCGTTACCGCGTCGAGGGCCAGGGCGAGCCGGTGCTGTTGATCCACGGCTTCGGCGCGAACGAAAGCCTTCAATGGGAATTGCCCGGCGTGACCAGGGAATTGGCCAAGGAATTCCAGGTGATCGCCTACGACAACCGTGGCCACGGCCGTAGCGACAAACTGCACGAGCCGGAAAACTACGGCATCGAGATGATCGACGACGCCGTGCGGCTGTTGGACCATCTCGAAATCGATCGGGCCCACGTCGTCGGCTACTCGATGGGCGCCTTCATCGCCGCCAAACTCGCGGTGACGCATCCCGACCGGGTGATCTCGGTCACGCTGGGTGGGGCGGGCTGGCACCGCGACGACCCCGAGCGGGCGGCCTTTCGCAAGCAGGTGGCCGATTCGCTCGAGTCCGGCCAGGGAATCCGTCCCTTGCTCGAGGCGCTCTCGCCGACCGACCAGCCCAAACGGACGCCAGGCCAATTGAGAATCATCAACGCCGTCTTCACCTTCGCCAACGACGCCAAGGCGCTGGCGGCGGTCTTTCGCGCCATGGACCAGTTCGACGTGAATGAAGACGAGCTCAGGGCCAACCGCGTGCCCGCCCTTGCGATCGTCGGCGAAAATGATCTCCTCAAGGTCACGGTCGACGAGCTGGAGGGCGTCATGGCTGAGCTCAAGGTGGTCGTGGTCGAGGGCACCGGCCACATGGGCTGCGTCTTCCGGCCCGAATTTATCGCGTCGATCCACGAGTTCCTCGCCGAGCACAAAGCGGCGCAGCCGGCGGAGGCGCGTTGACTACACCCTGCCTCCGCACGCCGCGATCGTCTGTCCGGTGATGAAGCTCGATTCCTCGGACAGCAAGAAGCGGACCGTCGCGGCGATCTCGTCGGCCTGGCCGATGCGGCCCAGCGGCGTGGCGGCGATCAATTGTTCGACGAGCTTAGGATCGGCGGCCCGCGTGATGTCGGTCTCGATCAGACCAGGCGCGACGCAGTTGACTCTCACGTTGTAGGGCGCGAAGGCCTCGGCGCAACTGCGCGTCAGCGCGATCACGGCCGCCTTGCTCGTCGCGTAATGGATCATCTGCGGCTTCTTCACTAGCCCGGCCAGCGACGATATGTTGACGATCCGGCCGAAGCGGCGTGCGATCATCTCGTCTTTCACGGCCCAGGTCGCCAGAAACGTGCCGTCGAGGTTGACCTCGAAGGTCCGCTTCCAATCGTCGAACGTCAGACGGTCGTGGGGCACGCTGTTGGCGATGCCGGCGCTGTTCACCAGAAAGTCGATGGGACCCAGGCCGCGGCGCGTCTCGGTCGCCATCCGCTCGACGTCGGCCTCGCGCGAGACATCGGCCTCGACCACCAGCCCCCTGCCACCGGCCTCTTCGACCAGCCGCAGGGCCTCCGCGGCGGCGGCCCGGTTCCGCTGATAGTTGATAGCGACGCGGCAACCGTGCCGGGCCAATGTGACCGCGATCGCGCGGCCGATGCCGCGGGCACCCCCCGTGACCAGGGCCGTGCGACCGGCGAAGATGGGTTCAGGCATATGAACCATTGAATCGGTTTTCATCGTTTCCCCTCATCCCTTCATCCTATTCGCTTTTCTGCTCCAACTCATTGATCATTTCCAACGCGATCTCGACCACCGCCGGTCCCCACTCGCGTGTGAAGCCCGTGGGGAGCAGGTAATTTCGGTACGACTCCACAACTTCCATGCCCCCTTCGTCAAAGGCTTCGGGCGTGGGCAGGTACCCCAAACAACCGTTCGAGTAACCCAACAAAAACGTGTTTGGCACGACCGAGCGCCGCTTGACCTCCAGCCCCAACTCGGCGAACGGCTCGCCGTTGACGGCCACCAAAGCCAGGTCGTTGATTCGCAAGGCCCATCCGACCAGTTCTCGCTTCGGCCGCTTTCCGCCCTCTACCACTGCCTCATGCACCAATTCGGCCCATGCCAAGAGCCGCTCGACGACATTCAACACGCCTGGCGGCTTGCCTTGCGCGCGCGCCTCATTGCATGCCCGGCGGGCATGGCCGAGTTGTGCCTCGGCCGTCGTCCGATCCGGCAGCGGCGCCATGTCGAGCGTCGTTCGGCGCGTGGCGATGCCGAACGACTCGACGCATTCGGACGGCAGGGCTTCGTAATCCCAGGCGCTGATGGCGGCCACCGATTGCACGACGCGCCGCGGCCCGTGGCGGTTGTGTGTGCGGATACCGGCCCAAGCCTTGAGCGTTTCGCCGCCGAGCATGGCGCCCATCCGCGCCAGGTCGTCGTATTGTTCGGGCCCGCCGGTGCCGATGCCGCAGGCCGGGTTGATGTTGCCCGCGCACGCTTGCAGGAAGAGCGCCGGCGCGCCGCTGGCGCGCTCGACGATCTCGCGCGCGGCGCCCACGAAGTCGGGCGACAGCGCCGTGGTTTTCGGCCCCAAAACGACCGTATGACAAGCGGCGATCAAGATCGTCGCCAGCGGCTGGCCATTCAGAAAATCGACTCGCACCACACCCAGCTCGTGGTCGACCGCCCCGGTGGGATTTTCGCCGATGATTACCCGGCCGTCCGCGAGGCGCTCGCGGCGGTTGGTGCCCAAGGGCACGTGGCCCTTGGCGACGCCCAGCCGAGCAGGCGCCAGCCGAGCATTGGCCGCGGCCGCGGCGCCCGCGAGCTGATCTTCGAGCACCGCCAGGTAACGCTCTTGCATCACATGCTGCTCTGCCGGTTCTCGCTGCCAGCCGGGGAGCATGGGCCCCAAGTGCGTGTGGCTGAAGTTCACAAGCACGTGCTCGGCCGGAACACCGGCGCGGCGACCGATCGATTGACGGATCTGGTCGATATGTGGATTCTGGATGAACAACAAATCGCAAGCCACGATGACCGCCTTCGTTGGCCCATCGGAGAGCACCAGCGCGGTGGCGGTCAGCTCGCGTTCGACGGATTGAGAGACCGACTCCTGGACGGTGTAACCCATCATCCGGATGCCGACCGGCGGCGTGATCACGGCACGCGCCGCGCCGGCGAGCAAGGGCTTGCGAGTAGAGGACTCGATCATTTGCGGTTGGTCTTTCGGGCGTCGTTGCGATTCAGGACGCTTGACGATGTTATAGCGTTGGGATTGAAAGCTCGCTACCGCCGTAGGTTAGGCTTTCCAGCCTGACGGCGCTACGAGCAACGTCGAGTCGCTCGGCCGCACGTCACGTGCAATCTTGCAAACGTCCGTTCCGCCGCCGATAGTGATGGCATGGCCCCATCCGACCCTTACGTGACCGTTGCCCCCGACCCACACCACTGTTGGTTCCAGTTCAGCCTCAAGACGATGTTCGTCGTGGTAACGCTACTGAGCCTATTTTCGACCTGGCTTGCCATCGAACTGCATCGGAAGGCGGTGCCCTCTCGTAGAAACCAACTGAGGCACATTCTGATCGCAATGCAGAATTACTTTGACGTGCATGGCTCGTTCCCGTATCACGCAGGCGGTTCGCGAAACGCGCTTTTCCTGCTTCGTCCGTACCTGACAGTGGACGAGTTCGTTTGGGATGAATCCCTTCGCAAATGGGATGATTTTCCGGTCGAGTACCTTAACGACAAGAGCGGTCGACGCGGCAGTTCGCAGGTAATACTCGTGTCCAAACCGGTCGGGGAAAGGACCAGTGCGTTCCTCGGAGAAGCAGATTCGACATTATTTGGGCACGATTTCCCGATGCTACCCGACGATTCTTTACACAGAAGCTGGGAAACCTCCTTTTTAGGGAGTTTTAGGACCATCGACAACTTCCTTGTCGCAAACGAAGCGTTGTTCGCGAGTTGGGAGCAAACTCATTCCGGTTCTGGGTACGGTGAGTCATGGACAATGACGAGCCATGGCCGTATGCTCACGAGCGCGAGCTCAGGCGGCCTATCGATCGCCTATGAATACTACGGTGGATCGTTGGTTCGTTGCGAAGTCACGACGCCGACTGGTGTGATTAAAGAAAGCGTCACGACAGATCACCTAGGATGTATCATTGAATTAAGCCGAGAACCCGAGAATTGGCAAAGCCTGTTGCCCTGAGTGACTTCCTTGACGCGCCGAGTTCCTTGCCGACCCGCCGAATTGTTCCTCCATTGTTTTCCCCACCCCGCCGCGTTCTTGCACTTGACTCCGCGCAGCTAATCTCAAACCGACTTACCTCTACGGAGCCTCATGCATGGCCCTCCCCGCACGGTGGACGAACAATGACCTGGCTCGCAGCCTCGACCGCCGGAGATTTCTCGCCGTGTCCGGCACCTTCGCCGCCGCAACGACACTCGCAGCGGCCGCGCGCTCGGCCGACGACGCCACCGACCGAGCGCTCAAGGTCGCCGCAATCTTCACCGAGTTCACCTACCGCAGCCATGCCCATGTGATCCTGGAGAACTTCCTCGAACCGTACCTGTTCAACGGCCGGCCGACCCAGCCGGGCTGCGAGATCGTCAGTTTCTACGGCGACCAGTTCCCGAAGAACGAAATGGGCCGCGACGTCGCCAGGCGGTACGGCATCCCCATCTTCCCAACCATTGCCGAGGCCCTCACCCTGGGCGGCGACAAACTGGCGGTGGACGCGGTGCTCTCGATCGGCGAGCACGGAAACTACCCGGTCAACGAAAAGGGGCAGATGGAGTACCCTCGCAAACGGTTCTTCGACGAAATCGTGGCCGTCTTCGAACGCTCGGGCCGGGTGGTGCCGCTGTTCAATGACAAACACCTCTCGTACCGCTGGGACTGGGCCAAGGAAATGGTCGACACGGCGCGGCGCCTCGAGATCCCCTTCATGGCCGGCAGCTCCGTCCCGCTGGCCGAGCGCCGGCCGCCCTTGGAATTGCCGCCCCGAGCCAAGGTCGTCGAGGCCGTCTGCGTTCACGGCGGCATGCCCGAGTCGTACGGCTTTCATGCCTTGGAAGTCTTGCTGTCGTTCGTCGAGTTCCGCCTTGGGGGCGAGTCGGGTATCGCGTCGGTGCGGTACTTCGAGGGCGACGCCCTCTGGCAAGCGGCCGCCGACGGGCTTTGGTCGGTGGAACTAGCCCAGACGGCGCTGGCACAAGAATTGGGGACTGGGCAGCCGCCCTTGCGTGAGCTCGCCGAGAGGCTCGGCGCCGCCGAACAGAAACCCGCCGCGCGGCAGCCGCCGCACGGCTTGCTCATCGCGTACCGCGACGGCCTGCGCGGTTTCGTGCTGGGCGTCGGCTCCAAAGCCACTCGTTGGAACTTCGCCTGCAGCCTGGCCGGCGAGACGGCCCCGCGCGCCACGCGGCTCTATACCGGCCCCTGGAACAACCGCAACTTGTTCAAGGCCCTGGCCCACGCCATCCAGACGCACTTCCGCCAGCGCCGCGCGCCGTACCCTGTCGAACGCACGTTGCTGGTCACCGGCGCGCTCGACGCGCTGATGGACTCGCGGCAACAAGGCGGCATGCCCATCGCCACGCCGCACCTCGAGTTCGGTTACGCCGCGCGCGATTTCACGGCGCTACGCGAGACGGGCGCCAGTTGGAAGATCATCACCGAAGCCACACCCGAGCCGTCGGGGATCGGTCAGGGATCGTAGGGCTCGCGTGACTTTTTGCATGAGCACCGCGGAACGACACGGAGGACACGGAGGGCTTTCCCTACAGATTCACAGATTCGGGAACGTGTTCCCTTGAACCTGTCACCGGTTCCCCTCCTTCGCTTCCCACTCTTTCAGGCGGCCGACATATTCGCGGGCTTGGGCCACGAAATCGATACCGACATGTTCCTTCCAGGCGGCCGTCAGCTTCTTGAACACCGGTCCTGGGCCGCCGTCGCCGACCTGCTGCCCTTCGAACGTGGTCGCGTGGACCAGTCCGAACGAAGTGGCCGTGCAAAAGATTTCTTCCGCCTGGAGGGCCTCATAGCGGCCGAGGTTCGCCTCGCGAACGGTAATCCCCGCCTCCCGAGCCAACTCGACGACCGTGGTCCGTGAAACTCCCAGCAAGATGTTCCTCGGTTCGGGCGTGTAGACCACGCCGCCGCGCACGAGAAAAATGTTCCAGCCCGGCCCCTCGGCCAAAAAGCCGTCGGGGTCCAAGAGCACCGGCCAGCGTCCTTCGCCGAAACGCCGGGCCTGCAATTGGGCCAGTTGATAGTGCAGCCGGCTGCGGGTTTTCGCCTTCGGGTCGATCAGTTGCGCCGGCAGCGCCTGCTGGGCGACGATCACGACGTGGACGCCGGTGTCATAGGTCGCCACGAAGCGGCCCATGTGCGTGATCAACGGCCAGCAGTTGACGCTGACCGTCGGCCGCAGCCCCTCGGGGAACGCCGCCCGGTAAAGCTCGAGCGGCCCGCGCGAGACGTCGTGCATGATCTGCCAATCGACGTCGTCGGCCTCGGTCGCCAGGTTCCGCCGCAGCGTCTCCAGCGTGATCTGCTCCATGGCGTCGATCGACAGGCCGCAGTCGATTTCGATCAGCCGCAGCGAGGCATAGAGCCGTTCGAGGTGCTCGCGCAGCCTGTACGGTCGCTGGCGGTAGGTGCGCGTCATTTCGAAGGCCATGTCGCCGTACATCAGCGCCGAGTCGAAAATCGACACCCGCGCTTCCGCTTCCGGCACGAACCGGCCGTTGAAATAGACGACACGTCCTGGCATAAGATCCTCTTCAGAGCCACTCACCCACGTAATGACAGAGTGACCAACACACGATCCTGTCTGGGGTCCCACGAAGCTCGCCGGTGTCAAACACGCACGATTTGTCAGACGATCATGTCAGCGATGTTCTTTCCGGCAGTCGGAGGTGGGAGCGGTTTCCCGTCTTGGCGTGCGAGATCGAGCCACTCCTCAACGATTGAGCACAATTCCCGATACACCTCCGCTTCATCCGGTCCATGACAACATGGTCCGACGATGCCTGGACACTGCCCGACGAATAGCCCGTCTTCCTCCGACCACTCGACGATTTTTACGTACCGGGCGCTGTCCTTCATGAAACTGACTCCTCGATAGCCCGCTTCACTTCACGCTCTTGATACGCCTTCGCA
>DATLQY010000089.1:0-9887 GCA_035534975.1 Pirellulales bacterium | reverse complement strand
GACCACTCACCACTCGACCACTCACCCCTCACCCCTTGCGCCCCACCTCTCACCCCTCGAGCTATGGGACCGCGCCTGTACCCGCCGCGTGCGGTCGATCGAGCCCTTGTTCAATCGCGCGGTGCTGTTCGAGACGGGGCCGCGCGACTACCACGGGCATCCCGAGCCGGTACGCTCGCCGGCGGGCGTTTTCTGCGGAAAAGCGCTCCCCCCATCTCCTCCGTGCCCCCACATCCCTTCGCGGAAGAGTATCGCCGTCTATTACTGGAGCGAGTCGCGGCGGAGGGCGAGGTTCGTTCATCGCGCCGACGAGGCGTTCGACGCCCCGCGCGAAGCGGCCAGAATCAAGCGGAGCAGGTGATGGTCAGAATCTCGGCAATCGTCCGCGCCGACAACGGCGGTCTGGGTACGCTCTCCTCGCTCTTCGCGCATGGGTTGGGTTTCCATCGCACGATCAGTCTGTCGCGCATCGCCGGCGAGCACCACCCGGAGCGGTTCGGGGAAAAGAATGAAGGCGGAAGGATGAACGATGAATCTGACATTCCGAATTCATCCTTCATCCTTCTGCCTTCATCCTTTCCATCCAACCGCCACGCCGGCGACGGGCGCGTTACGCCCGAGTTGGTCGAGTGGGCCTGTCGCGGCGCCGACGTGCTCTTGAGCTTCGAGACCTGGTACGGCGACACCGTGCCCGCGATGGCCCACGCGCTGGGCGTCAAGACCGCCTTGGTGCCGATGGTCGAGTGCTGCCCGCGCGAGGATTTCGGACTCCCAGACACCGACCTGGCGATCTGTCCGCACGCGATGTGCCTTGACGAAATGCGCGACCAGACGCCGGGACTTTCACGCGCCGTCAAGACCCTGCTTCCGCCGCCGTGCGACGTCGAGCGGATCGAGTTCCACCAGCGCGGCGAGGCGCGTGTCTTCGTACACCACGTCGGCCATGCCGGCTCGAGCGACCGCAACAACACGTCCAAGGTGATCGCCGCCTGGCAGTACGTCACGACGCCGGCCCAGCTCGTACTGCGCAGCCAGAACGATTTGCCGCATCTGCCGGACGATTCGCGGATCAGCGTCGTCCGTGGATCGCCGGCGAACTACTGGGAGATGTGGAACCAGGGGAAGGATGAGGGAAAGGATGAAGGCGGAAGGATGAAGGATGAATCCGGCACTCCGAATTCATCCTTCATCCTTCATCCTTCCGCCTTCCGCAACCCTTCATCCGTCGGCGACGTGTACCTGCATCCGCACCGTTGGGAAGGTTGCGGGCTGCCGATTTACGAGGCCCTGGCGTCGGGCATGCCGGTGATGACGACGCGTTGGTGGCCATTTTGCGATGAGAGGGAAGAGGGGAAGGATGAAGGCGGAAGGATGAAGGATGAACCGGGCACTCCGAATTCATCCCTCATCCTTCATCCTTCCGCCTTCCGCAACCAGGGCTGGCTGCCGCCGTCGAGCCAGGCGTTGTCGATCGAGGTGACGGCGCGGCGGCCGTGGACGGTGTTCCGGCAGGTCATGTCGCACGAGACGACGCCGCGCGCGATTGCGGAGGCCGTGGACCGAATTTACGGAACCGACCTGACCAGCGCGAGCCGAGAGTCACGCGACTGGGCCGAGGCGCACTCTTGGCGGACGCAAGCCACGGTCTGGCGACAATTGTTCGAGGATCTGGCGGCGGGGCGGCTCGGCGACGCGCCGGAGGAGACGAGTGGCCTGGTGCTGGTCTCTCAGGCGCTGAACCGATGCCCCGAAACCGCCGAAGGAAAATGAGAAATGCAAAATGAGAAATGCAAAATGAGAAATGCAAAATGAGAAATGCAAAATGAGAAATGCAAAATGAGAAATGCAAAATGGGAAATGCAAAATGGGAAATGCAAAATGGGAAATGGACGGCCCATTTTTCATTTCCAATTTCTCATTTCCAATTTTGCATTTTGCCGCCGCTCGCTGGGGTGGTCTGGCGAAGCGCCAGAGGTGGCGAGCAGTGGAGGTGATCGGTGAAGCGGGAACACTCAGCAGACGTTGGCGGCCTTTTCATGACCATCGGCGCCGTACTCGCGCTGGCTTGGTTTTGGTTCCTACGGTGGTGAAGAAGACGGATCTCACGCCAAGGCGCCAAGGCGCGAAGAAAATGGGACGGAAACCACGGATGACACCGATTTCGCGGATAGCGCGGATTCGAAAACGATTTCTTTCTCATCCGTGTCATCCGCGCTATCCGTGGTTCTCTTTGTTGTTTTTTGCCGACTGCTTTGCGGCTTTGCGCCTTGGCGTGAGACTTTGTTGGATTGGCACGAATGCGCGTCCTCTATCTCGGAAATTTCCACGACACATTCTGCACCGAATGGCAAGTCGCTCGCGCGCTAGGACGACTTGGCCACGAAGTCACGACGCTCGACACGCAGGGATCGACGTACCGTTCGATCTTCGCGGCGGCTGAGACCGGCTACGATCTCTTGCTGTTTGCGAAAGCACAATTTCGTGAAGCATCGGGAACATGGCCCGGCGCGGCCGACGCCGTGGTGCGCATGATCGAAGCGGTTCGGCCGCATGTTCCACGCATCGTTTGCTGGCTTTGGGACCTGATGTGCGAGGAGTTTTCTCCGCCGCGCTGGCAATGGCTGACGCGAATCGCGGCGGCGTCGGACATGTGTGCGCTGACCGACGGGGTGAGCGCGGGCCGACTACCAAACGCCGTCGTCATCCGTGATGGCTGCCCGGACGACGTCGAGTGGGACTGCGAGTGGACGGTCGAGTTGCGCGGCGACGTTCTCTTCCTCGGCAGCGTCTATGGCGACCGACCGCGACTGCTCGACTCGCTGGGCCGACGGATTGGAGGGCTGACGATCGTGACGCACGGCGTGCGCGGGCCCGCGCTGACGCGGCTCGTGCGCGGCCATCGTCTGGTCGTCGGCCCGCACTACCCGTGCCATCCCGGCTATTGGAGCGATCGGCTGACGGTCGTCACCGGCCATGGTGGATTGTTCGCCGGGCCGACGATCGAAGGCATGCAGGCCGACGGCTGGAAGCCTGGGACGAATTACCTTGGCCTTTCCGCCGAGCCGAACGCCATGGTGGAGCAGGTGGTCGGGTACCTGGAAGGGGATGAGGGGACAAGGAGGAGATGTGGGGATGGGATTCCCAAGGAGGGCACCAGCGCCGACACGCTCGACACGATTCGCCGCGCCGGTTTCGAGCACGTGAAAGGGAAATGCGGTTGGGATGGTCGAATTCGAGAATTACTGGGGTGCCTCCGACGGCGATGCGAACGCTGTTAATTCGAGTTTTTCTCTTGACAAACGTGGAGCCCATGATAGCATCAAAGATGCTGGCGCAAGCTAGCGGACCCCGGTAAGGTACCTGCCCCGCCTTGTCGGGGTTTTTCATTTCAATGCCCCGCTCTCACGGCGCGCCGGGATTCCGAGGAGTTGGTGCGACGATCCCGGCTATTGAAGCGGATCGTGGAAAATAATGTCGCGCGGCGCTTGACAGGGAAAGTATACTTAAGTACACTACACAGCGCCAGCACGACGCTGGCGTCAATCTCCTGTGGGTGGTCGCCGTTCCGGCGTGCCGGAATGCCCCATTCGAATCGACCACGACAGCCTGAAAAGCGCGTGGGCCATGGGCATGGCGGCAACGTGTCTCGCGCGTGAGCAGGCCGGGAGGTACTTCCATGAAGAAGCAGGCTCATGTTTGGCAATTCTCGACCGACGACGACGGCGACTCCGTGATTCGCACCTGGCGCGCTGGTGGCAGGCGGCGGTATCGAGTGGAAGTGGTTTTCGAACCCCGCGCGGCCAGGGAACTGGTTGCCGAGTTCGGCACGCGCAAGGAAGCGGAAAAGCTGGCCGGCTGGTTTGGCCGCCGCGGGCCCCTGCGGGCCGAGGTCACGCCCATCGCCGCCGCGCAGCGGCTGGATCGTGATCGCGGCGCTGTCGGATGACCTCGTCCATCGACGCGATCGTTCGCCGGCGGTTCTTTGGCAATTTGGTTAACCAACGTCAAGCGGGTGCGCGGTTGGACCGGCCGGCTCGCCGTCGGCGCCGTCGCGCGCCGGCGGCGAGCCGCTGGCAGGCCAGGAAGGCACGAAAGCCGAACCGTTGTCGAAGTACCGACAGCTAAAGAGATCGTCTCGCTTTCAGCCCCGAAGGGGCACGATTCCACAGCCTAGGGCGCAGCCCTAGGAACCATGCCGCAAGCAACCCACCCAAAGCCCCAACGGGGCGCGACCATCGGGGTGATACGCACCGCCGTCAGGTGTCACCCCGTTGGGGTGAATTGTCCGGGGATGTTCGCCCTCCTAGGGCGTTGCCCTAGGCTGTGGAATATGACCCCGTTGGGGTCGACGCGTGTGAAAGGGCATCGCGCGCAATCGACGATCGAAGTCAAGAACGTCGCAGACGCACAAACCGAGACGATCTTTACCGCCCCGCCGGTGCGGAATTCGACCCGCCGCCGAAGATGGCCAATTCGACGGCAAAGTTCGCACGGAATCGGCCAAATGCCCGCCAGTCGGAAGAAGCACCGAACGTAGGCACTGTGTCAGCCGGGGGCTACGCCCCTGGTCCACGGACGCGCAGCTCAGGAAGCTCGTCAGAATCCAATCATTGCATCGTCGATCGGTATCTGATCCGCGCGGTTGGCGAGGTGCCGATGAACCGCGGGATTGACGTCGAAACTGATCCAGCGCACGCCGCCGTCGCAGAAGGCCGCATTCCAGCCCGCCGGATGGGAGCTGCCGAACCGGGTAGTGTCGGTCACCTTGGTAAAATCGCTCGTCGGAGGGAAGTTGCCGCTACGGCAGATGTCGTCCTGGTAGCCGGTGTACATGCTCCAGTCGTCGCCGTGATTCGCCCCAGTGTCGTAAGCGGCTGAATCCAACTGCTTCTCGCCAAGCAGGTACGTGCGGCTGGTGCCGTCACGAATTTGGGCCAGCTTGATTTCGCTGCGAAGAAAACAAACGCCCGTGTGGTCCGAAACGTCGGGCCAGGCGAAACTGGGATCGTCACCTTGGGAGAGCGAAGTCGGCTTGAACCAGCTCTTGATTTCACAGCGCGGCTGGTCGCCCGCGTTGGCGGCGTAATCGGTGCGCGCGGCGGCGTGGACAATCGCCGAATCAAACGGCTTGGTCGCCACGGGAAGCGAAATAGGGTACGTCATAGCTTGCCGTCGCGAGGGACAGTTGAAAACCGAAATCGGCAGTTGGATCACTGTTGCCAGGCAGTCCTTCTTGACGGCCGTGGCCGCCCCGTGGCCGAGCTCGCGGATGTCGCGGCGCTCGAGGTAGGGAAGGATGCAGTAAATCCAGCCGCCTGGCTGGCGTGAGCCGCTGGCGCGGTCAGGGTCGCCGACCCAGGCGCCTCCCCACCCGGCCGTGGGCAAGCTCTTGGTCGCCGACTCGAGATTGAGGGCGGCCAATGCCTGTTGCTTGAGGTGGTTCTGGCAATCCGCGCGCCGTCCCGCTTCGCGCGCGGCCTGTATGGCGGGCAACAGGAGGGCCATCAGCATGCCGATGATCGAGATCACCACCAACAACTCGATGATCGTCAGGCCGCGGCGCCTTTTCAACCGTTCCATCCATTCACCGTCAGGACTTGGGTTGGGGTTGTTTCCGAGCGGACCGGAGCAGGAACACGACAACGACGAACAGCACGGCCAGGACCGCGGCGACGATCAACGCTACATTGCTAGTCGGCGCCCCTATCTCGTTTGGCCCGTCGGCCGGCGCGTCGCCGATATACGATTCGATCACCGACGGCCCGAGCCTGGTGTTTGTCACAAATGTGCCGACATCGGCGCCAAGGCCCTCCGGAGTGAAGGCGGCAGAGTCCACGGGGATGTTGATGGATTGCCACTCGAAGGTGAGTTCACCTTGCGTCGTCGTAGAGTCACCTTGTCGCGCAGGAGACGCCACGTCGCGCATCACGCACCGGGTTGGAAGCCAGGTTTCATCGATTTGCCGCCAACTCGTTTCGGTCAGGGCTCGTCGAACGGAGTTGTTGCGCGCCTTCTCCAGGTCGTCGCCGTACCCGTTCCAAACTTCCAGACGCACCGGAGCAAAGCCCTTTTGCGGATCGACCCAAATGACGCGTCGGTAGGATTGATGGCGAGTTACCGTCTCCTGAATGTTCGTTTCACTATTGAGAAAGGGCACTTCGATGGTGCGGTTGTTGGCACATTCGATCCGTAGGAGACCAGCAGCGTCATTCGAAACGGCTCGTTCAGGGAGATCGTTGCGAAGGTGGTCGGAAGTCGTACGCCACGTGCTGCCAGAATTGAATTCCGCCAATGTAATGAACCCGGCGACACGCGGGTCAAGTGGGACGGCGTCCGCCACGCTTATTTTCTCGCTGGGCGGTTGGCGTGCAATGACCTTCGACCCCGCGACGTGCAATACGCGTTCGTGGGGCGTACGTATCTCCTGGATCTTGCGATTGGCCTCGTCCACGCGCAAGTCGAAGCGGAGATTCTCAGCATCGAAATCGAAGATAACATCGTAATGGACGGTTGCCCATCCATTGCGCTCCCAGACCACGCGACATGTCCCAGAGTGAAGTTCAGCCCTGCCGGCGATCAGGCCATCGAGCGCCGCGGAATTGGGGCTATCGTATTCGGCTCGGGCGGCCCCTGGCGCCTCGTCACCGGCGCGTGAGGTCAAGGGTGTGGCGACGCGCGCCATCATCCAGGCGACAACAAGCGCCCGCCGCAGTGGAGTCCATTGACGCGTCATGGCGTTAGATTGGCGTGGGCAATAGTCGAGCATACCGATTTTCCTATTCAGAAGCTCCGGTCCATCCGTCGTTTGCCGCACGGCGTGGATTCGAATGATTCGCTGATAGTCATTCGCCGCGGGCGCGCGCCACTAGTCAGGGCAGCTTGTGGACTTGTTGGCCGTTGTGGGCGTACGATAGTCGCCGAAGTTGCCGGAGCCGCCATCGCCGCACATTTCCGTTCCACCAACCAAATTGCAGCCTTTGCAAATGTCCTCAAGGTAACAGGCAATGTTTTCGTGGGTGATCGTGTACTCCCATCCCTGAATCCAACCATTGGTCGCGGATGGGTATTGCGCCGTATATAATTGCTGAACCTTAGGAGTAGCGCAAATCCACACGTCCGGATCCTGTGATTGGAGGGAGCAAGGAAGATTAACACAGCCGTTCGACGTATACATGCACATTCCCGTTCCGTCAAGCCAGCAGTTTACGCCCCCGACCACGACGGAAAGTTCGCCGTCCTGCAAAGCGACTACCATGTTGTCGGCGCGGTCGACGCAGAGTTGGATCGCGGACGCCACGGACAAAACCACAGCGGCAACACACGCCGCCCGAAATGCTACAATTGACATGAAATGACTCCTCGCAAGAGTGAACGGCCCTCCCTTCCGTCCCGCGACGTGAGTGGACGAGAGGGTGTTCAGGCCAAAGATGCAAGGCCAACCTGAGTGCGTCGCGCCGAAGCGCCGAAGCGCCGAAGCGCCGAAGCGCCGATCGAACCAAAGCGCATTCATCTCGCTCGCTCCTTCGCTCCGGCATGAGGCCAGTTCGCGATATTAAGCCAACGATCGTGTCGAATTGCGGAAAGAGAAAGGGAAGACGAGCCGCAATCTCGATCACCTGCAACCCAACTTTATACGCTTGATTCAAACGATGTCAAGCAAAAAAACACAAGTCGGTGTAATGGAACGACTTGCATTTGCAGCGCACTGCCATCGTTTTTTACGCGGATTGCCTGGCGTGGGACTCCGTTGACCACCGTCGTGGCGATTGTTAGCGTGAACACCTAGCAGCGTCTCGCAAGGAATCGACACTTGCTTGCTGAATCAAATCCATCGCCGGACGGCTCATCACCCAAGACGACGTACCGTACCTGGTGCATTCTCATGGGAGCGGGCTACTATTATTTGACGGCCGCAATCGTCCTTCTCGGCGCGATTCTCGGCGCGACATTTTTAACCCCGCCTCCCGGGCGCGATCCACTCATCAGCGGTTTGACGTCGCGGAACGGCCATTGGTACAAGCAGATCGCGAGCGAAGGTTACGAATACGTTGCGGGGCGCCGCTGCAATGAGGCGTTTTTTCCGGCTTATCCGTTGCTCGCGCGCTTCGTCGCGCGCATTTCTGGGGTGCGAGTCGAGATGGCGCTACTGGTGGTGACCCAGGCCTGCTTGATCGGCGCCTTGGCACTGACGGGGGCCTACGTTCGTGCACGATTTCCTCATGAATCGTCAGAGTTCGCCGAATATGTAGTGCTCGCGATGGCCCTGTTCCCCACAACGTTTTATTTGCGAATGGCGTACGCGGAGTCGATGTTCCTGTTTCTCGCCATCACCGCATTTTACGGCATGGTCCGGAAATGGCCACTGGCGGTGCTGTCCGCGGTGATTGGGCTGGCGACGGCCACGCGCCCGGTCGGCGTGGCGCTTGTGGTTCCGTTCGTGATGCACGTGTGGGGCGAAGCGACGTCCTGGCGGAAGTTCCTTGGCCGCGCCGTATGGTTGTTGCCCTTGGCTTGCTGGGGTCTGGTGGCCTTCATGGTATATCAAGCGTCAGCGTTTGGTGATCCCTTGGCATTCGCCAAGGCACAGGAGCAATGGAGCGAGGGCACCCCGCCAAGCACCTTGGCGGAACGCGTCACGCGAGTGGTTACTTTCGCACCCGTCCGCGCCGTCTACGATCGCGAGTCGCCCTGTTACTGGGGACTGAAGCCGCCCCGGGATAGCCTGGTGTTCAACCTGGCGTTTGCGAACCCATTGTACTTGGCATTGACGGCGATCGCAGTCGCGCTCGGCGCAAAGCGCCGGTGGCTGGACTCGAGAGAACTGGTCCTGGCGGTGCTGTTGATCTTGATCCCCTATGCCTTTCAAGCCGACCGATTCTGCATGATGTCCCACGCCCGGTTCGCAAGCGTCGTGTTCCCCGCCTACATCGTTTGGGGCCGCGTCCTGGCGGCATTATCGCCACCGCTTTCAGGCGCGGTAATGGGCCTATGCGGTTTCATGCTCGGGGCGTACTCAGCGATGTTCGTCTCGTGGGACGCGTTCTACTAGCGCTAGCTGGATAGCCGAGCTGGGCCAATCCAAGCCAGAGTGCGGATATGCTTACCCCTGGCGCGGCTGCGAACGACGCATCGACACCTTGGGCGACGACGACGGCGGCTCCGTGATTCGCACCTGGCGCGCTTTTGGCGCGCGGCGTTATCGAGTGGAAGTGGTATTCGAACCCCGCGCGGCCAGGGAACTGGTTACCGAGTTCGGCACGCGAAAGCAAGCGGAAAAGCTGGCCGGGTGGTTTGGTCGCCGCGGGCCCCTGCGGGCCGAGGTCACGCCCATCGCCGCCGCGTAGAGGCTGGATCGTGATCGCGGCGCTGTCGGATGACTTCTACGTCGACGCGGTCGTTCGTCGGCGGTTCTTTGGCAATCTTGGTTAACGAAGTGGAGCAGGTGCGCGGTCGGACCGGCCGGCTCGCCGTCGGCGCCGTCGCGCGCCGGCGGCGAGCCGCTGGTGCCGGATCAAGAAGGCACGAAAGCCGAGCCTTATTTGTTGGTGACTTATGCGGCGGTCTTATCCCGGATTGCCGGAAATAGCACCGAAGGTGCGGCCCTGTAATAGCCAGGGGCAACGCCCCTGGTACGCGGACGCGCGCCAAACCTCGTAAAGCCCCAACGGGCCCAACGGGGCGCGCTAAGCGTCACGGCGGCAAAACGCTCAGCGCGCCCCGATGGGGCTTACAACAGGTTTTTGTTCTGCGAACCAGGGGCGTTGCCCCTGGCTGTTGCAGCGCGCCCTTTCAGGGCGGACGGCGTAACCGCCCTGTGAAGAATCGCCGATCCCTAAGGTACTCTGAGAACAAGAGATTTTGCACCAACAATCGAGACGCCTACCCGC
>DATLQY010000088.1:0-4969 GCA_035534975.1 Pirellulales bacterium | reverse complement strand
GGAACGGGCGCAGAGTGCTGTAGCAGAATTCGCAAGAATTCAAGCGTAACTCGCGTCCACGGCCAGACTTCTTGCGAAGCCAGCTACGGGACCATGAATAATCCGGGCTAGCACCGCAAGCGTGCAAAGCGCGCCGTGCCTCCCGTGGTCCGGCTCCACGCTGCCTGCGGCAGCGTGGAGCCGGACCACGGGAGTGGGTGTGTTGAAATAGGTAATATGGACCGGTACTTTAGCCCTCCAAACTTCCCGCTCCTGCCGGGCAAGCCGGCGAGGGGGCGGTCGAACCATCACAACTTGTGTAGAACAACGAGGGATAAGCCCCCGGCCTGTTTTCGGCCCCGATTTCCGTAGAATAATAGGGTGCTACGCTCCCCGCTCGCCTGCGCGGAGCGGCGCGCATTTGCGACTCGGCGCCCGCTCGGCTATCTTCATGGATGATGAGCGACGTCACACGAATCCTGTCGGCCATCGAGCAAGGCGACCCGCACGCCGCCGAGCAACTCTTGCCGCTGGTCTACGACGAGTTGCGGAAGATGGCGGCGCAGAAGCTGGCCCAGGAGGCCCGCGGCCAGACGTTGCAGCCCACGGCCCTGGTCCATGAGGCGTATCTGCGGCTGGTCGGTCCCGACCCCCAGCAGCCCTGGGACGGCCGCCGTCACTTCTTCGCCGCGGCGGCCGAGGCCATGCGCCGCATCCTCGTCGAGTCCGCCCGGCGCAAGCAGCGTCAGAAGCACGGGGGCGGCCGCGTTCGGGAACCTTTGGGAAATGACATCGCCGGCCCAGAAAGACCCCAGCGGCTGCTGGCCCTCGATGACGCCCTCGACCGGTTGGCGGCGTCGAGCCCCCAGGCAGCCGAACTGGTGAAACTGCGTTATTTTGCGGGGCAGACCAATGCCGAAGCCGCTTCGTTCCTGGACATTTCGCCGCGCAAGGCCAATCAGGTCTGGGCGTATGCCCGCGCCTGGTTGCGGGAAGAACTCGGGGACGAGGTGGAACACTAACCGATCATCTCCTTCATCTCCCGCCGAGCAAGCTGGCGGGGGTCGTCTGAGAATGTCCCCGATGGTGCCGCGCACAGTATAGAAACGTGCCTCACACCGTCGACCGCGTTTTTTTTCACGATTTCGTGCGCACTTTGCCGGCAGACGTCGCATGAAGGTATAGAACGGGAAGCCCCAACTGCGAGGCCGCAATGGCTGTGCAAGAACAGTCTCTTTTCATCGAGGCCCTGGAAAAGGAAGATCCTACCCAGCGGGCGGCCTTCCTGGATCAGGTTTGCGCCGGCGATCCTGCACTTCGCCAGCGGATCGAGCGGCTGCTCGAACGCCACCAACAGGCCGATAGCTTCCTCGAATCACCGGCCGCGGCGCCGGCCGCCACCGTCGACCGGGCGATCGCCGAGCGCCCGGGCGCGACGATTGGGCCGTACAAGCTGCTGGAGCAGATTGGCGAGGGGGGCTTTGGCGTGGTGTTCATGGCCGAACAGCAGCAGCCGGTGCGCCGCAAGGTGGCGCTCAAGGTGCTCAAGCCGGGCATGGACACCCGGCAGGTCGTGGCCCGGTTCGAGGCCGAGCGGCAGGCCCTGGCCCTGATGGACCACCCCAACATCGCCCATGTGTACGACGGCAGTGCCTCCGACGCGGGCCGGCCTTACTTCGTGATGGAGTTGGTCCGCGGCCTGCCCATCACCGAGTTCTGCGACGAGAGCTGCCTCGGCATCCGCCAACGGCTGGAGCTGTTCGTCGATGTTTGCCAGGCGGTGCAGCACGCGCATCAAAAGGGGGTCATTCACCGCGACATCAAGCCCACCAACGTGATGGTCACCCTCCATGACGGCACGCCGGTGGCCAAGGTGATCGACTTCGGCATCGCCAAGGCGCTGGGCCAGCAGTTGACCGATAAGACGCTGTTCACCAACTTCGCGCAACTGATCGGCACGCCGCTCTACATGTCGCCCGAACAGGCCGAAATGAGCGGGCTCGACGTCGATACACGCAGCGACATCTATGCCCTGGGTGTGCTGTTGTATGAGTTGTTGACGGGCACGACGCCGTTCGAGAACGAGCGGCTGAGCCAAGTCGGTTACGACGAGATGCGCCGCATCATCCGCGAAGAAGAGCCGCCCAAGCCGAGCGCGCGCGTGAGCACCGTCGGAAAGGCCGCCACCACAGCTTCCGAGAAGCGCGGGAGCGATCCGCGCAAGCTCAGCCGACTGTTCCGCGGGGAACTTGATTGGATTGTGATGAAGGCGCTGGAAAAGGACCGTAACCGCCGCTACGAAACGGCCAACGGCCTGGCGATGGACGTGCAGCGTTATCTCCGCGACGAGGCGGTGCTGGCTTGCCCGCCATCGACGTGGTATCGCTTCCGCAAATTCGCGCGGCGGCGGAAGACCGCCTTGGTCATGGCCGCTTGCGTTCTACTGTCGCTAGCAAGCGTTGCCGGCGGCGTGGGTTGGGCGGTGCGCGACAAGGTCGCACGGGAAGACGCCATCAAGCTCGATCGGCTGGCGCGCGAGAAAGCGTTGAGCCAGGTGGTCGCACGGAACTTGGATGAGGCGGGTCCGCTGGTCGAAGAAGGCAAATGGCCCGAGGCGCTGGCCATCCTTGAGCGGACGGAGCAGGTCCTGGCTTCCGCGGCATGGACCGAGCGGCCCGCACGGCTGCTGGAACTCAATAAAGCCGTGGCCGTCGCCCAGCGATTGGATCAAATCTATCAAGGCCCGAGGCGAAGCGCCCAGCCGCGACCGCTCCCCTCAAGCGCGGATGGAACCGACCATTCAGCTCCATCGCCGCAAGATGTCTATGACGAAGCGTTTTTCCGGGGCCGCCAGCAAGACGCCGATTTCGCCGCGGTGTTCCGAGACCTGGGAATCGATATTGAGGTCCTGTCGGCCGGTGAAGCGGCGGAGAAAATCCGGCGTCAGGGCATTCGCACGGCGCTCGTCAGGGCGCTGGATGGTTGGGCCGTGTTCAGCGAGCGGTCGCGACACGAGTTGCGATCGCCAGGCGAGTTCGATTCGCATTGTAAAAAGCTGATTGAAATCGCGAGCCAGGCCGATGGCGATGAGTGGCGAAACCGCTGCCGCGACGCGCTGCTGAAGAGCGATCGGCAGGCGCTGGAGGAGTTGGCCATCGCCGTTCCCGTCCGCCAGACGCCGCCGCAGAGCCTCTATCTGCTCGGTGAGGCCCTGAGGGAACTCGGCGCCGTCGACCAAGCCATCGCGCTTTTGGAGCGCGCGCAGTACCAATATCCCGGCGATCTTTGGCTCAACGATGCTTTGGCTTCCAGTTGGCGAGCCTGCCAGCCCCCGCGCTGGGACATCGCATTGCGCTATTACACCGCCGTGTTGGCCCTGCGTCCCGATTTTTCGCCAATCCGCCTGGCGCTCGGCGACGCCTTTAAGGCTCAGGGGGCGTACGAGAAGGCGCTGTTGGAATATTCTAAGGCCGTTGAGCTCGAGCCAAGGAGCGTGTACGTCTGGACCGTCCGAGGCGACTTGTACCGAGCGCTCCGCCGCTACGACGAAGCATTCGCCGACTATTCCAAGGCCATCGAGCTGGAGCCGAACAACGGTGCGGCGTGGCACTCGCGGTCTTTGGGATTTCTAGAAGCTGGCCAGTATGAGGGCGCCCTGGCCGACGCCAACCAGGCGGTCGAGGTTCTTCGACGTCGTACAGAGCTGGGCACAGGTACCACGCAGGCCACCCTTCGCGTTGAGCTAGGCCACAGCCTTTGGCACCTGGCCCGCGTCCTGTCTTCGACCACAAAACGTGCGGAAGCGGAAACGATGCTCCACGAGGCGCTAAAAACTTTCGAAGGCCTGGCGTCGGAGCATCCCCAGGAGCGATATTACCGGCAGGAGACCGCCTACACCCTGCGGCAACTTTTCTTAGACGTCTTGCGGCACGCAAATCGCTCGGGTGAGGCAATGGAAGCGATGCGACGAGCCAGCGATCTCTATGCCGCTCTGGTTGCCGAAGAACCGCATTCCAGCTTCTACCGATCAGAGTTCGCCATCACATGCTACGACCTCGCAAGCTATCTGCAAGCGCAGCAGCGCGCTACGGAAGCAGAACAATACTTCCAGCAGGCAATTGACGCCCGTCGGACGTTGGTTGACGAAGACCCCACGGGCGAACGCCGGCTCGTGTTGGCGGTCACACACACCGCACTGGCGTCGCTTTATCGTGACGCGCACCGTCTGGGCGAGGCCGAGGAAGCTTTTCGCGCGTCCCTGGAGATCTACAGCAAGTTGGTCAGCGAAGGGACGTTCCCGGGCGCCGTCCCGTGGCATTTGGGCGACGCCTGTTGCGCCCTGACCGTAATCCTCCGAAATACGGGCCGCGCCAAGGAGGCCAACGGGCTTTGCCGCCAGGTCGCGCAAGAATGTCGCTCCGCAGTGGCGCTGCAAAAGCAACTCGTCGATGCGCGTAATTTGGCCAGCGACCGATTTGATCTGGCCGGTTCTCTCGAATCGCTCGCGCGTGTGCTGAATGAACTGGACGAAGCCCAGGAGGCCGAGCGCTGCTGCCGCGACGCCATTTGCATCCGGCAAAAACTGGTGGCCGATTCCAACACCGCAGCCGACCGCTTCCATTTGGGAGTCAACTACGAGTTGCTGGGTGACCTTGTGCGTCAGCGGGGCCGCACTGATGAAGCCGTTGAAGCGTACCGCGCGGCGCGGGACGTCTGGCAAAAGCTGGTGGCTGAATTCAATCATGAAGACCACCGCAAGCACCTTGGCTGGAGGAACGCGGCACTTGGCGAACTGGCCGAAGCGGCCGGCCGCCTCGACGACGCGGCCGCGGCCTATCGCCAGGCCGCCGAAGTTTGGGAAAAGTTGGCCACCGACTTTCCGCAGAATACGGCTTACAGAGATCATCATTGCAATAGGCTAAACGCCCTGGCCAACCTTTACATCAAGTACGGCCGCCTTGAAGAAGCGGGCCAAGTATTGACGAAAGCC
>DATLQY010000087.1:0-4105 GCA_035534975.1 Pirellulales bacterium | reverse complement strand
CCGGGCAAGCCGGTGGCATCTTCTGGAACCACCGGGCGTCGGCGGAACAGAATCAGGATCAGATCAACAGTATGGGGCCATTCGATCGAATTTACCCCAATTGCGCGCAGGCCAAGCTTTGCCCCGGCCGCCGTGAATGCGTACGCCGGCGGCGTGCCAATCGTGCTTTGGCCTGTTCAGCCGAGCCAAAGGCCGAGGGAGAAACCGGCTCATGGATGGCCCGTCTTCGCTTTCCCGTGGCCGGGGCCCACCGCGCCTTTCGGCGCGCCGAAACTCTGCCAGCCGCCGCCCAGCGCCTTGAAGACCGCGATCATATTCAGGGCAATGTTCCCGCGCGCGACCGCCAACTGGTCCTGCTGGCTGACCAACGTCGTTTGCGTGTTGAACACCCGATTGAAGTCGGCGATGCCTCCCTTGTACTGCTCGCTTGCCAGCTCCACGGAGCGCTCCGACGCCAAGACGCTTTCCTCGAGCCGGCGGGCTTGCACTTGCGTCTGCAAGAAGGCGACCAGGGCGTTCTCGACCTCGCGGCCGGCGCGAAGCACCGTCTGCTGGTACGTAAGCACCTTTCCCCGGAAGTTCGCGTCCTGTGCGTTGACGTTATTCATGATCCGCCCGTAGTTCAGGATGTTCCATTGCAACGCGGGAAAGACCAGCCCGGTGAGGCTTTTCGCGGCAAACAGGCTTTTCAGGTTTTCGCCGGTATAACCGATGAATCCGTTGATGGATAGCCGCGGGTAGAGATCGGCCTTGGCGATGCCGATCTGTTCGCTTTGGGCCGCGACATCGCGTTCCGCGCGGCGAACGTCGGGACGGCGCCTGAGCAAATCGGCAGGGATACCGACGGCCAACTCCAACGGCGCCTTGGGGATCGGCTGGACCTCGAGCATCTGCGAAAGATCGGATGCCGGCATGCCCAGCAAGATGCACAGGCCATTGCCGGCCTGCCGCAATCCGGTCTCCAGCGAGGGGATCGTCGATTGGGTTTGCGCCAAGTTCGACTTGGCCTGCTGCACGTCGAGGTTCGTGGTGGTACCGACGTTGAAACGCGTTTCGGCGAGATCCAAAGTCGCCTCCTGGATTTTCACGTTGCGACGCGCGTAATCGAGCCGTTGTTGGAACGTGCGGTACTGGACGTAATTCGTCGCCACGTCGGCCAACGTCATCACCAGCGCGTCGCTGTAGCCGTCGACCGAAGCGTCCAGCGTGGCCTGGCTGGCGATGATCGTGCGGCGATAGCGGCCCCAGAAATCGGCCTCCCACGAGGCGTTGAATCCCGTCGCAAACAGGTTCAGCTCGCTGGGGATCGGCAAGGGAAAGCCCCCCCCGGTGGGCAACTGGCCGCGGATATAGGTCGCAATCGCGGATTGCGATTGCGGGAAAAGGTTGCCCGCCGCGATGTTCCGCTGGGCGCGCGCTTCGAGGATTCGCGTACCCGCCGTTTGCAGATCCAGGTTCTGCTGATAGGCGGTTTGCACCAGACCGTCGAGCGTCGGGTCATTGAACTGCGTCCACCAGGCGTCAACAACCCAATCAGGGCGGATTCGCTCGTCGTCGGCGTCGATCCAGTTCTCGGCGACTGCAGCCGGCGGGCGGCGGTAGTCGGGCCCGACCTTGAATCGGTTTCCGCACCATTCCTTGACGCCGGTGCAACCGCCTGCGAGGAGCACGACCAGCCAGGCCGTCAGCGTAGCAGTCGCCCGCGCGCCTGGCCGGCGGACGAGCCGATTGCGAGTAGGCCATGCGACGTCGGCCGCCTGGGGTCGCCGTGCCTCGGTGCCCACGTTGCGATCGCTCATAACAGGATAAGCCAGGAGTGCCAGGCGTTTCAGTGACAAGCCATGTCTTCATTCGGCTAGGGGCTGGAACGTTTATGACGTAATTCAGGATGATAGCTATTATTCCGTCAGTATGGAGAGTCTGGCACAAGTTTGACGATTTCCCTCGAAAGGGGTGAACCATCTTCCACCGTACTTCCCCCGATGTTGGACGAGTCGCCGGCGTGTTAGCATCAGCGGCCGAAACTGCGATAGACGTTGATCCTGCCCCAGTTGCGCGTTCACGAACGTTGAGCCGACGATGCCCCCCGCGCACCGCTACCGAATGATCGCGATTTTCGCGGTGACCAACGTCCTGGCATTGGTTTGCCTTGTTTGCGTCGTGAACTGGCCTGTGCCTCCGCGCGGCATGATTGTCGTCTTCGTGGCTTTGTGCCTTTATTCCAGCATGGGCTCGCTCTACTACTGGAACCAGCCCTATTGCCTGGGAAATGCGACGCCGAAAAACACTGGGCATGATCGCCAAGCACCTTGACGATTTGGATCGCCGGGCGCAGGGCGGGCGCTCAAGATGGCCGAGGAGGAGCGCCGGCTGCGAGAGCCGACCTATCGTTGAGACCGAGAAACAGCTTTCGAAGCGACTCGACGGCGACGGGCTTGACGAGATGGTGGTCGAATCCGGCTTCCGCCGTACGGTCGCGGTCGGCTTCCTGCCCCCAACCAGTCAAGGCCACGAGCAGCATGGATTCCGCTCCCGGCAAGCGGCGCAGCCGTCGCGCGGTCTCAAGCCCGTCCATCCCAGGCATACCGATATCGAGAATCGCAACGTCCGGAAGATGGGCGCGGGCGGCCGACAATGCGGAAGGACCGTCGTGCGACTCCTCCACCGCGTGACCCTCGAGTCGCAAGAGCGTGGCCAGAGCTCCCGCGGAGTCGACGTTGTCGTCGACGACGAGGATGCGACAAACCCTCGGCGGATCCTCGATTCGGTCGGCTTGGTTGAGGACCGTCGCCGGCGCGCTTTCTTCCACGTTGCGTGCCGGCAAATGGACGACCACCTCGGTTCCGGTACCGCGGCCATCGCTGTGCGCCTCGACCTTGCCGCCGTTCAATTCGACCAGCGCCTTGACCACGCCCAGGCCGATTCCCAGCCCGCCTTGCGACCCGTTGGCAGACCGGGGATCCTGCGCGAACAAATCGAAAACCCTCGACAACATTTCCGGTGCGATGCCGATCCCCGTGTCGCGGACGCGGATCGCGATTTCATTCTCGGCGGTTTCGGCACTCAGCCAAATCCGCCCGCCGGGCTCGGTGTACTTGGCGGCGTTGGTCAGCAAGTTGCCGATGACCTGGGCCAGTCGAACCGGGTCGACGAACAGGATCACCGGCGAAGCGGGTAGTGTAACGACGAAATCGTGCCCTTTTTCGTCGATCAGCGGTTTGGCCGTTTCGATCGCGCGCGTGAAGACCGCGCGCAAATCGGACCTTTCGTTGCGAAGCTCGATCTTGCCACTCGTGATTCGCGACATGTCCAGCAGATCGTCGACCAGCCGCACGAGTTGGCGGACTTGCCGTTCGAGCACCTCTTTCGCCCATTGGGTGGTCGCTTGGTCGACGTCGGGCAGCCGCAGAATATCGAGCGCCGCGCAGATGGGCGAAAGCGGATTGCGCAACTCATGAGCCAGGATCGCCAGAAACTCGTCCTTGCGCCGATCGGCATCGCGCAGCGCCTCTCGCTGCCGCAGGGCCTCATCGGCGAGCGATTCGGCGCGGCGCTTGGCGCCACGCATCGATTCGCTCAGCACGGCGGTCAAGACGCCGACGAAGAGGTAGAATCCCAGCCCCAACAAGACGCGCGCGGGCGGATCGGGCGTACTGCCGGGCGGTTTGGCGAAGAACCAGGCCGACGCCATCAGGCTCAGCATGAGCGCCAGCAAACTCGGCCCCAGGCCGCCCAGCCAAGACACGACGACAACGGCGCCGAAGAAGATCACGAATCCGGCATCTTCGAGGAAGGGATCCAGCCAGAGCCGCAAGACGGTTGCCAGGACGATGGCCAAGGCGGCCCCGCCATAACCGGTCATTGCACGTCGTCTTGGATCGCGCATCGCTCGATTTCGGCTGTGCAAAACGCGGTGTGAGCAAAATCCCCCCTGTCTACCAACGCTGGCATGGTAAATGGTTCAGCGGGAGAAGGCAATGGAAACAGGATGAAGGTTGAGCTTGAGGCGAAATCCCTACGTCGAACCAATCGGTGGCGGCGGCTCTTGCCGGTCGACGTCGGTCCGCGGGGCAACGCGTACCCGCGCTCGGCATGCGCGGCCGCC
>DATLQY010000086.1:0-11663 GCA_035534975.1 Pirellulales bacterium | reverse complement strand
TAACTGGCTTCGCGGCATGGTAAATTCAGTGCTGGCGGTTGAGATGATGAAACGCGGTTGCGATCCGGAACGCGCGCAGGTCAAAGCGCTCATGAGGGGCTGAACGCCGGAAGGGCCCCTGAGTCCGTCTGGAGTGACGCCGGAGGCGGGGTCCGTCAAGGGAGCGGAGCCATCGGGCGCAGGCACGTCGGGAGCGTCTGCGGAACAGCGACCGAAGATGCCGTAGCCGCGACTTGGCCAAGCCACGGGTGTGAAACCCGCATGAGCGCCGGTGGATAGAATCCTTGAACGCGCGTCAGTGGTCATACGCTGACGCGATCGATGCCACATCTTGCCGCCCTCCGCCCATGCGATCGATTCTTCAGCTTTTCTGGCCCGCCTCAAGACGCGGACGACTCCTGGTGGTGTTCTGTGCCGTATTGACGTTACTCGCGCTGACGGTCGCCCTCGTCGACCATCCCCTGGCTTACTCTTCTGCGGGTGAGAATCGTCACTTGGTTTTCTAGTGGGCCCGACATCGCTCTGGATTTTGAACGCGAACCTGCCGACCGCCCAGTGCTCGCGTCTGGGACGGCCGAAACGCCGATGATCGTGATGGACGATTCGCTGAACCTGATCGAGATCTCCGACAAGCCGCTGACCGACCTGGCGAACATCATTGAAGTGCAGCGAAATGGCGACCGGCTGGTTCTGTTCTCCACGCTGCCAGGAGAAGGAGAAGCGCACCGGCGAGAAAGGATCGGTTATCAAACCTCCCGGGATGGACGAAGCTGGTCCCGTCCCAAAGCGGTCGTTTCGTCGCTGCCGGCGGGATTCGACAGTTGGGGTTGCATGTCTCCTACGGTCGTCCAGGAGGCCGATCGCTGGGTCCTTTTCTACACCGCGCTCGACCACTCTCGCGAGCGGCCCGGCGAACGTTGGGGAATGCCGATGGGCCGTGACGGCTGGCTCTTTGGTACGCTCGGTCGCGCGGAATCGATCGCGCCTTAAGGGGCCGCGAACGATTGTTGATCGGGGACGATCGTCCCAGCGGTCGCAGACCTCGCGAACCAGGCGAATGACGCGGGAAACGTCGTCGGGAGAGCTGTTCATGAAGTCACCGCCCCAGGATGAAATGAGACTCCGCTGTTTAGCGGAATAGCCCCACTCAGCCAAGCTCGTATCATACGCGATGCCGCCGGCGCATCAACAGTCGAGGACTTTGGCGGCGAGTTCAATCCCGTCGGAACGGTCTTTAGTGAGGGAGAACCGTGTTGGACCTCTTTTCAGACGACATGCGCCGCAATCCCTACCCGGTGTACGATCAGGTGCGGAACGCCTCTCCCGTTTTTCTCGCCCCCTTCGACATGTGGATGGTCTTTGACTTCGCTGGCGTCCAGCGGGTGCTCGCCGATCATTCCGTTTTCAGCTCCGACCTCTCGCATGTGCCCGGTCAAGGCAAACCGGGAGAGTGGTTCGTCTTCTTGTCTTCTTTGATCCTCCCCGACATACAAAGCTGCGGGCGTTGATTGCGAAGGCATTCACTCCGCGAGTCGCCGCCAACCTGGAGCCGCGGATTCGGGAACTGTCGTACGAGCTGTTAAATGAGATGATTGAACTCGGCGAAGTGGACCTCGTGGAGGCGTTTTCCGGGCCGTTGCCGATGTGTGTGATCGCTGAATTACTAGGCATCCCGGCCTCGGATTGGCCGCGGTACAAGCGGTGGAGCGACGCAATTCTAAAAATCGCAAATACGTTCGCGCCCGGTGAGGAGACTGATCGAGTCTTCCAGGAATTCCGTGCGGTTACCAGCGAAATACGGGACTCGCTGCCGGAATTGATTGCGCAGGCGCGGTCGGTGAGTCCCGATGCACTGCTGGCCCGACTCGTCGAGGCCGAGGTCGATGGGGAACGGCTGACACAGGGAGAGATCCTGGGGTTTGTGCAATTACTGCTCGTTGGCGGCCAAGAAACGACGGTGAACCTGATCAACAACGCCGTCCTGTGCCTGCTTGAGCACCCCGACCAGTTGGCCCTGTTACGAGCAACACCCGAGCTGTTGCCGTCCGCGATCGAAGAAGTGCTGCGCTATCGCTCGCCATTTCAATGGATGATTCGCGCCACGACGCGGGAGGTCGAGCTGCACGGGCGGATTATTCCCGCCGGGAAACTCGTGTTGCCCGTCATGGGCGCTGCAAATCGCGATCCCAGGCAGTTTCCCGATCCCAACCGGTTAGATATCAGCCGCGATCCCAACCCGCACATTGCGTTCGGACACGGAATTCACGTCTGCCTGGGCGCACCACTCGCGCGGCTGGAAGCTCGGATCGCACTCGGCGATTTCCTGGAACGAGTGGATACGTTTGAGCTGGCGAGCAACGAACCCTGGGAGCCGCGCAAAGCGCTTCAAGTCCTCGGACCAACGCGATTGCCGATTCGCTTCAAAGCGCGATAAAGCTCCGCCGTCTGCCTGCCCGACGCTCTGCGAGGTCAGCGGTACTTGCGAAACAGCGCTTGCACAGGTGCCGCACGGGCACCGTCAGAAACTACCGTCACGTTTTGCAAACGACCGGACTCGCGGCCACCGCCGGGAGCTCGCCGCTCTGGTACTTGACGAGCATCGAGTGCAACTCCTGGTCGTTCATCTTCCCCACCTTGGTGACAAGTTTCACCGAGGCGCTCTTGTCGATGATCACGGTGGTTGGAAAGGTCTTGGCGCGGAAGCTTTCGGCCACCGTGCGGCCGTACGGCGTCGTCACGTCGATATGGCAGAGCGTAAACTTTTCGAGCAAGGCATTATCATCAACCCTCGAGCTTTGGCTCACCGGCTCGATGTGCGCGAGCCGCCGCGCGTGGGTATCAAGCACCACCAACAGCGGTCGCTGGGCTTCCTTGGTCGAGCGGAAGGCGACACCGTAATCGTTGTGCCATCGGTCACCGGCAATGGGCGCCAAAATGAACGCGACCCCGGCAACCCAATTCAGCATGGAAATCATCGTTCGGCTCCTTTTTCATGTAGCTCCTGGTCGGCCGACGGCAAGATCCTGACCCGGGCGATGGAAACACCCGGGTAAGGTGCGGTGCGACGTTGCACGCCTCCTGGTAACTTGCAAAAGCACAAAGTACGAGGAGAAAGCCGCGGCTTTCGTGGGCCCCCATTCCGTGGGCGGCGATGGCCCTGGGCACCCGGTGGGTAAATTAACTGGCCCGCATTGTACGCGACGATGTCAAGTCCGCAAGGGGCCGCCTTGACTTCCGTGGTGAAATCGCTATGATCTCGTTGGAAGTGGGACGAAGACGGTGGATTTCCGCCGTTGGCAATTGCCCGCTGTTTTTCAATCGCCGCGAGCGGCGACTTTTCCGAGGCCTTGAAGACGTCTGTTTTACGGCCGCGGGAAATATCTGTTTTACGGCCGCAATGGTTCTGCTTGACCTTCGGTGTGCTCGCCGGGGTTGCTTCGCGCGCGGGTTTTGCGACCCGCGCCCATCGGCCGGTCAAACCCCTGCCGTCGCGGATCTACGAGAGCACGAATCTTTCTCATGGACTCAAGCGAAGGGATTGGCGATCATGCCGCAAGGAACGATCAAAAAGCTGGTTGCGGAGCGCGGTTTTGGCTTTCTCGAAGGCGAACGCGGCGAACTTTTCTTTCATCATTCGGCCGTCGAAGGCACCGCCTTCGAGCAACTCGAAGTCGGCCAGACCGTGGAATACCAGGTCGAAGCCGGACAGGGCGGCAAAGGGCCCCGCGCGGGCAAAGTAAAGCTCGTCTAGTCCCCCGGCCCAAGTGAGGAACACGTATGTCCACCGACAACGAAGGTCGTCTGCAGACCGACGCCGAACTCAAGGCCAGCAAGAAGGCGGCCAAGAAAGCCGAAAAGAAAACGGCCCGCGACAAGGCCAGCCGGCAGCGCGAAATGGGTGCTCGCCGGCGCCGATGAGCTTAGTACCAATCGCAACGGGGAACTAAGTTTCAACGTCACGCTTCAATGCCAGCATTCAAGCGGGCCGTTGCTGGTTTTCAGCCAGGGCGCGCTGACCATGAGTGAAGTCCATTGTCGTCGCTGCTGGCAGCCGATGCCGTCCGTGGCACTGCGCTGCCCGCGCTGCGGAGACGTCGATCAGTTTCGCGTACGCCGCGGCGTCGCGAAGCTGATGGTCTTTCTCGTCGTCACCGCGATCGCGCTCATCGGGCTCTATTATTTCTCGAAGCGCTGAATGTGCCCAAAAAGTCGTCTGCCGGTGCCCGGTTCCTAGGCACTCGTGCATTCGGCGGCAGTCGACAGAGCGGTTGGGGCATTAAATCGGCCAGCAATCCCCGTCAATTCAGCCCCCTGGCCTCCGCGGCGCGGAATTTGCAAGTGAACCCTCCTCGGGGGTAGTCACGCCCCGCGCGTGAGGCGGCACGCTCTTATTTCACCAAGGAAAGGAGCGAGCCGTGAAACATGGCTTTTTGATCGACATGGATGGTGTGATCTACCGGGGCAATTCGTTGGTTCCCGGCGCGGATACGTTCGTCAACCAACTGCGCGAATTGGGGACCCCCTTTCAGTTCCTCACGAACAACAGCCAACGCACGCGCCGCGACGTCGCGGCCAAACTCAAGCGCATGGGCATCCACGCGCAGGAAAGCGACATCTTCACCTGCGCCATGGCCACGGCGCGGTTCCTTGCGCAGCAAGAACCCGGCGGCACGGCGTACGTGATCGGCGAAGGCGGGCTTTTGCACGCCCTGCACCGCAACGGCTATTCGATCGTCGAATCGGAGCCCGACTACGTGGTCGTCGGTGAGGGCCGGGCATTCACGATGGAGATGGTCGAGGCCGCCACGCGAATGATCCTGGCGGGAGCGAAACTCGTGGCGACCAACCTTGACCCGAGCTGCCCCACGCAACACGGCACACGGCCGGGCTGCGGGGCCATCGTGGCGATGCTCGAAGCGGCCACCGGCCGCAAGGCGTTCAGCGTCGGCAAGCCCAGCCCCGTGATGATGCGCGCCGCCCGAAAAGAGCTCGGCCTGAGCACCGAGGAGACGACGATGATCGGCGACACGATGGAGACCGACATCCTGGGAGGGGTGCAACTCGGCTATAAGACGGTGTTGGTGCTCTCGGGCGGTACGCGCCATGAGGATCTTCGGCAATACGCCTACCGGCCCGACATCATCGTCGATTCGGTGGCCGAATTGTGCGATTCAGAACTGCTTTCGCCGCCGGACGTCGCGGCGTAAAAGTCGAAAACCCTCGCATCGTCGCCTTTCGCTCCGCGAAAGTACGCCCTTTCGCGGAGCGAAAGGCGACAAATTCCCACCGCGAACGAATTTTCGGATAGCCTCTGAGTCGCAAACGGAATGAATTCCGTTCCGCGTCGGAAACGGAATGAATTCCGTTCTACGTGGACGCGATCGTCAGATCTGATAAGAGGCGTCTTGTCCGAGATCTTCGCTGGGCTCGGCGCGCATCCGGAGCTTGGGTTTCTCCAAGACGACGGTGGTGTGCGGTTCGATGCTGCGGGTCAGCCAGACGCTCGAGCCGATCACGCTGTCGTGCCCGATCAACGTGCCGCCGCCCAGCACCGTGGCGTTGGCGTAGATGATCACGCGGTCCTCGATCGTCGGGTGGCGCTTCGTTCCGCGGACCAGGTTCCCATCGCTGTCGGTGGCGAAGCTCAACGCCCCGAGCGTCACGCCCTGGTAAAGCTTGACGTGGTCGCCGATCTCGCACGTTTCGCCGATCACCACGCCGGTGCCGTGGTCGATGAAAAAGTGGCTTCCGATCGTCGCGCCGGGATGAATGTCGATCCCGGTCTTGCCATGGGCCCATTCCGTCATCATCCGCGGAATCAGCGGCACCTCGAGCCGCCACAAGAGGTGCGCCAACCGGTAAACCGTGATGGCTTCCAGGCCGGGGTAGCAAAAGATCACCTCGTCGGGGCTTTTTACCGCCGGGTCGCCGTCGCAGGCCGCTCGCACGTCGAGCGCCAGCACGCGCCGTAGTTCGGGAAGCTGCTCGAGGAACTGGATCGCCTTGGCCTGACCCAAGGCCTCGTAGTCGGAATCGATGTCGCAGGGCGACAGGTCGCTCGCCTCGTGCCTTAGCGCGCGGCCGATCTGGGCGGTGAGCTTGTCGTGCAGGCCGTCGATCAGGTCACCCACGTGGTACGTCACGTTTCCGAGGTGCAGCCCTTCGCGGCGGCGATAACCCGGATACAGGATCTCCTTGAGATCCTCGACGACGCCGATCACCACCTCGTAGTTGGGCAAAGGCGAATGCCCGAGATAGTTGATCGTGCCGGCCTCGGAATACGTGTCGACGATCCGGCTGGTCAATTCGGGCAACTGTTCTTTCAAGCGTATGTCGGAAGCCATGGGTCTGGTTCTTTCTTGTTAGCGGGCTTGACGCCGCCGGCTCGGCACGCCAGGCGGGTCTGAAACAACGCTAAACGGGGGCAGGTCGAAATTCATGCCGACAACGTCGTCGGCTCTCGGCTGCGGAAAGGAGGGGCTGAGCGCGGAAAGAAGTGTCCGGTCAGCCCGGACGACAAGAGCAGCGCGAGGCGAATGCTACTCGGTTTAAGCAAACCAATTGAAACATCGCGCAAACCACCTTCATGCAGCCACCGTTACCAACACCCCAAACACCCGGAACCCGTGTCCCGCCGGTGAATGGTAGGCACTCTCTCGGGTAAAATCAAGCCGCTTGCAACACTGTTCGGTTTCCCGCATGGCCGGAGTTTAAGGATCCGGTGAAAAAAGAGTTCAAAGCCGTGCCGGGACGATTTGCTTTTGACAGCGGCCCGCCGTCCCCGTTAAGATGACGACATATCAACGAACGTCGATTGGTCGGGTGCCGGCGCCGGTACGTGTGCGGCGGCGTGCCTCGGCCTTACTAGTCGGCTGGTTTTTTCCCACCCACCGCCGAAGCGAGGAACCACGTTGTTTGGCTGGCCGCTATTGTTGCTGGTGGTCGGAGGCGCGCCGTCGGCGCCCGCGCGTCTCGACGGCGCGACGCACCTCGCCGCCAAGATCGACGAGTTCGTCGAGAGACATTGGCTCAAAATCGGAGTGCGGCCCGCCGAACCGGCTGACGACGCGACCTTTCTCCGGCGCGCGACGCTCGACCTGGCCGGAAGGATTCCGTCACGGCGCGAAGCACAGGCATTCGCCCAGGACCCGTCGGCCGGCAAGCGCGCGCGGACCATCCGCAAGCTGGTGGACGGCCCCGAGTTCTCGATGCACTTTGCCAACGTGTTCGACGAGTCGATCCAAGGAAACCGTTCGGGCGACGGAGAGTTCCTGGCCTGGCTCCGCGACGGCCTGCAAGCGCACAAACCTTGGGACCAGATGTTTCGCGAAGTGCTGCTGGGGCCCTGGGACACGGGCGAGCGCAAGCGGTCCGATCGGTTCCTGGCCCGGCGGCTCGCGAACGTCGATGAGCTCACCAACGACACCTCGCGTGCTTTCTTCGGCGTCGATGTGACCTGCGCCAAGTGTCACGACCATCCACTGGTCGACAACTGGAAGCAAGACCACTATTACGGCCTGTCATCGTTCTTCAACCGCACCTACGAGTTCAAAGGCAAGGACAACAAGGATTCGCGGGTCGGCGAAAAGGAGGCGGGTGAGATCGAGTTCGTCACCCGCGGCGGTGAGAAGCGAAAGGCCAGGCTCATGTTTCTCTCGGGCGAGGTCGTCGAGGAGCCGCCCACGTGCGACGACGCGAGGCTCGCGGAGCAGCGGGAGCGGGCCAAGAAAGACGGCACGTACCTGCCACCCGCCTTCAGCCGCCGCGAACAACTGGTGCGGACGGCGCTGGAACAGCGGACGATGTTTTCGCGCTCGCTGGTCAACCGGCTCTGGGCTTACTTGGTTGGCCGCGGGTTGGTCCACCCGATCGACCAGATGCATTCCGCCAACGCGCCGGCCGTGCCGGGTTTGCTGGAATGGCTCGGCGACGATCTGGCGGACAACGGCTATGACATCGCGCGGCTGGTGGCCGCAATCTGCACCAGTCGCGTCTACGCCTTGGCCAGCCATTGGCCTTATGCGGGCACCCTTCCCGCGCCCGAACAATTCGCGCTGGCGCCTTTGCGTCCGCTGTCGCCCAAGCAGTTGGCCGTTTCCGTCGTGCTGGCAACGAGCGACGATTCGTTCGACGGGTCGCTCGATGGGGCCGAGGAGTCGGCGGCGCGGGCTGAGTTTCACCGCCAATTGGAAGGCCGCGCGGGTGGGCTGGTCGAATGGCTCGATCCGCGAAGCGACGCGTTCCAGTCGAGTACGGGCGAGGCGTTGTTCATGTCGAACCATGCGGCGCTGCAGCAGTTGATCAAGGCCGACGGCGGCAACTTGTCGGCGCGGCTTGCCCAGACGGCGGACAACGCGCAGCTCGCAGAACTGGCCACCTGGGCCGTGTTCAGCCGGCGGCCCGTGGCCGAGGAGCTTTCGATCTGCGACGATTGGGTCGTTCGGCACCAGGCCGACCGGGCCACGGCATGTCGCGACCTGGTATGGGCCTTGGTGACAAGCGCGGAGTTTCGATTCAATCATTGACCGGAGGGCCAACCATGAACTGCCACGATTGCAACGCTTCACGCCGGCGCTTTCTGTACGACGCAGGCGCCGCGGCGCTGGGGGTGGGTCTCGGCGGACTGGCCGCCCCGTACGACCCATTATGGGCCGACGAGTTGCGCCGTCGGAACAAGCACGTGCTCTTGCTCTGGCTGGCGGGCGGTTCGAGTCAGTTGGAAACGTGGGATCCTAAACCGGGTCGACCGACCGGCGGTCCGTTCAGGGCGATCCCTACCGTCGCCACCGGTATCCATATTTCGGAGCTGCTGCCGAAGATGGCGAAAATCATGGATCGCACCGCCATCGTCCGTTCGCTCGATACGCGGATCGCCGACCACGGCACGGCCGCCGAATTGATGGAAACCGGCCGTACCCGCGAGCCTCGGCTGGTCTATCCCGACCTGGGCACCGTGATCGCCAAGGAACTAGCCCAGCGCGACGCGCAGGTTCCCGACTACGTTTCGCTCTACCTGGCGACCGAGGGACACCGCCGCCCGAACCCGGGCTTTCTCGGCGGGAGGTACGCCGCGATGCACCTCAACCGCTCGCTCAAGCCCGAGAACATCGATCGGCCCGAGGGCGTCAGCGAGGGCGACCACGCCGACCGCGAACACCTCCGCGAGTACCTCAGCGAACGGTTCAATCGCTCGCGCGAGGCCGCCGAAGTCAAAGGCTACAACAGCGCCTACGCGCGGGTCCGCGGCCTGATGCGTTCCGACACGATATTCGATCTGGAGCAAGAGCCCGCCGAGGTGCGCGACCGCTACGGCCGCACCGATTTCGGCGAGCACGCGCTGATCGCGCGTCGGCTGATCGAGGCGGGCGTGCCCATGGTCAAGGTGGCGAGGGCCTGGTGGGACAGCCACACCGACAACTTCGAAAGCCATCGCGAACTGGTTACCGAGCTCGACCAAATAATGAGCACGCTGTTGTTGGACCTCGAAGCCCGCGGGTTGTTGAGCTCGACCTTGGTCGTGACGCTCAGCGAGTTCGGCCGCACGCCGGACATCAATAAAGACGTCGGCCGGGACCATTTCGCCAGCGCTTGGTCGTTTTCGCTTTCCGGTTGCGGCGTGCGCGGCGGCAGCGTCCACGGCAAGACTGACGACGACGGCCGGACGGTTGCCGAGGGGAAAGCCGGGCCGGGCGACGTGTTGGCGACCATCTACAAGGCCGTCGGCGTCGACCCCACGATGCACTACGAAGTCGGCCCGCGTCCCGTGCCGCTGGCGCCGGAGGAAAGTGCGCCGATCGAAACCGTTTTGGCCTGAGAAGCGGGCGAGGTAAAGGGAGCAGGTTACAGGGGACAGGTTACAGTCCTACGATGTTCGATCCCGCGCAACTGAAATCGAAAGCCAGCTACGCCCGGCCTGGCGCGTTCTACTCGCTTGCCGGCAACCTGGCCAACGGGCGGCTCTATGCGGGCAACAGCGATCATTCGATCCAGGTGTTCGACCTCGCCGCCGAAAAGAAGGAACCGGCGGCGGTTTGGACCCAACACGACAATTTCGTCTCCGCATTGGCCTTCGTGCCCCGGCCGCCGGCCCGGCTGGCGATATCGGGCAGTTACGATCGCACGCTCGTCTGGTGGGATGCCGACCTGGGTGAAGTCGTGCGCATGGTGGCGGCGCACGAGGGCTGGGTCCGCGGCCTTGAACCGTTTCCCGATGGTCGCCGGCTGGCGAGCGTCGGCGACGACATGGTCGTGCGGCTGTGGGAAACCGACAACGGCAAGCCCGCCGGGGTCTTCGGCGGCCACGCGCTGCGCACGCCGCAAGGGCACCCAACGGCCTTGTATGCCGTGGCCATCAGCCCCGACGGCCGGTTCGTTGCCGCCGGCGACAGGATCGGTGAAGTGCGGGTTTGGGAGGCGGATTCGGGGAAGCTGGCTCAGGTATTCCAGGTATCGATTCTCTACACCTACGATGCGCGGCAGCGCAAGCGGTCGATCGGCGGCATTCGCTCGCTGACGTTTTCTCCCGACGGCGTTCGGCTGGCAGTGGGTGGCATGGGTCAGGTCGGGAACGTCGATGGAATGGACGGCAAGGCCCGCATTGAAATCTGGGACTGGCGGCAACCAACGCCTTTGGCGGCGTTCGAAGGCGAAGGGCACAAGGGGATCGTGAACCACATGCAATTCATCGGCGACGATTGGTTGGTCGGGGCGGGCGGCGGCGGCGACGACGGCTTCCTGGCGGTGTGGCGCCCGGAAGCATCTCCTCCGGCCGCGGCGACCGCCGCGGCAACGGCCGGCGCCACCACATTCGCCTCACCCTCCGAGCTCAAACCTTCCGCGCCCGCCAGGCTCATCAAGACCGGCGGCCACACGCACCGCTTCGTGATCCACGAAACCGCCGGCGAGCTTTACGCCGCCGGGCATGGAAAACTCGAAGTCTGGAGTTGGCGGTAATCCTCTACAAATAGACGGCGTGGCCAAGGTAACCCATGAGGACGAACAAGAAGCTCCCTGCAGTTTCTTCCTCTGACACCGGCATGGAGATTTCCACAGAGCCCTGTCCCGAGCCATTGATTTTTGGCACAAGACCCTCCGATGGCTGATTCCAACGTGTCTCGACGAGCTTTATCGCGTCCTTCGCACCCGATAGATATCGCGCTCGGGCGACGTTGTCGCGCTCGGGGTTGTACCAAAAAACGAATCCCACCGCAGCCGAATCAGGGACGTTCGCGGCCGCCTTGGGTCGCAATGGCGACGAAGGGTCGTTCTCCGCCGACACCTTGCTGTAATGGCGGACCGCCCAGACGGGCGCTTTCACGTCCACGTGTTTCCATTCGGGCAACTCTTTTGGGAGGGCGCGGCTTTCGGACCTTTTCCCGATCCTCTTCAGAGTTTCCGCGATGAAAGCCTGGTCCGTGGCGCAGATCAGTACACCCGGGCGCGGCTGGGAAACGAAAAAGGACCACATGTCATCTTCGAGTTTTTCAGTAAAGACAGCGACTTGCTCGCCGGCCAGCTCGAACTTCTCTTCCGCCTTGGCTTCACACGTCTGGAACGCCTTCCGCACGGTATCGTAAGACGTCGGTTCGAATTGGACGATATGGCAGCCTTGGTAAGGCATTAGCCCCAGGCCTCGTGGAGACGTGAATCGGCGGCTTCCTTCG
>DATLQY010000085.1:0-5371 GCA_035534975.1 Pirellulales bacterium | reverse complement strand
CGCGCGCTCTCGCGAAAATTGATTCGGCCCAGCCGGCTCATGCCATAGTCCATGACCATGCTCCGCGCGATCTCGCTGGCCCGTTCGAGGTCGTTCTGAGCGCCGGTCGAAACGTCGTGGAACACCATTTGCTCGGCCAGCGTCCCGGCCAACAACACCTGGATGCGGCTTTCGAGCTCGCCCTGCGTCATGAGGTAGCGGTCCCCCTCGGGCCGTTGCATCATGTAGCCCAGCGCGGCCAACCCGCGTGGAATGATCGAGACTTTGTGGACCGGATCGGTGTTGGGAAGGCTGTAGGCCACCAGCGCGTGCCCGCTTTCGTGGTGGGCCACGCGCTGCTTCTCGTCATGGTTGATGATGCGTTGCTTCTTCTCCAGTCCGGCGGTCACCCGCTCGACCCCTTCGTTGAACTCCTCCATGCCGACGGCCGATTTCCCCTTGCGCGCCGCGAGCAGGGCAGCCTCGTTGACCAGGTTGGCCAGGTCGGCGCCGACGAAACCCGACGTGATGCCGGCCACGTCCTTGAGGTTCACCAAGGCGTCGAGCTTGACGTTCTGCACGTGAACTTCGAGGACTTTCTCGCGACCCTTGACGTCGGGGCGATCGACCAGCACGTGGCGGTCGAAGCGGCCCGGCCGCAAGAGGGCCGGGTCGAGCGTTTCGGGACGGTTCGTGGCGGCCATCACGATCACGCCGCTGTTCGAGCTGAAGCCGTCCATCTCGACAAGCACGGCGTTGAGCGTCTGCTCGCGCTCGTCGTGTCCGCCGACGATACTGGTGCCGCGGGTCTTGCCCAAGGCGTCGAGCTCATCGATGAAAATGATGCAGGGTGCCTTGGCCTCGGCCTGCTGGAACATGTCGCGCACGCGCGCGGCCCCCACGCCGACGAACATCTCGACGAAATCCGAACCCGACAGGCTGAAGAACGGCACACCCGCCTCGCCGGCGATCGCCTTGGCCAGGAGCGTCTTGCCCGTCCCGGGAGGGCCGACGAGCAGCACCCCTTTGGGAATCCGACCTCCGAGGATCTGGTACTTGTCGGGCGTCTTGAGGAATTCGACGACCTCGCGCAGCTCCTCGACCGCCTCGTCGACGCCGGCAACGTCGTCGAACGTGACGCCGATGTCCTCCTGCGCGTACATCTTGCCACGGCTGCGGCCGAAGGCCATGGGAGAACCGGCGCCGCCAAAGCGGCGCATCACGATCACCACGATCAGGACGAACAAGATCGTAAACGCCAGGAACGGAGCGTAATCGAGAAACTTGCTGGGCGCAAGCTCACCTTGAAAATCGGTGAAGCCGTTTTGCTCCAGGATGTCGGCGATGTTGTCGCGGTCGAGTCCGCCGCGCCCCGTGCGGAACTCAACCCGAGTCTTGTTCTTGGGATCGGGCTTGCCGTCGGGCCCGCCGCCGCGGACGTCGCGGACCACTTTACCGCTGATTTCTTCCTTACCGAGCTTAACCTCCGAAAGATCCGAATACCAAACGACCCGGCGGCTCGCTTCCGATCCCTCCAGGACTTCAACGTGGTCCTTGGCCCCGCCCGATTTGATCCGTTCCACGATTTTGGGATCGGTGCTGTTCGGGTTGCCTAGTTTGATCAGTTCCTTCAATACGCCGTACTTGATCTCGGCATCGGGCTTGCCCGCCAACAAGGAGACGATCAACAGCGCTCCGAATCCCAACGCCAATAAATACCAGATGACATTGGTCCCCATTGGAGGGGTCTTTTTTTCCGCCGGCTTGCGGCCGCCGTCCTGTTTGTTGTCCATGAAACCCAAAATCCTGGTTCCGAGAAGATAAACCGAAGCGTCTCTTCATAGTATGCCACGGATCGCGGCGACACAACGGGCCGCTCGTGGGGCCGCTCCGGTCCCCGGGACTACAAATCTGGGTTGTCCATCCACGCCCGGCCCGTCTAGAATGCGACGGAACCCTAATTGCAAACAGCGATTAGCGTTATGCTTCACGTGGGAAGAATGACGTAGGCTTTCCAGCCTGACTCGCCGAACACCAGGCCCCGTCAGGATGGAATGCCGACGTTACCCCGTGCGCAAGTGTCGCATTCCTTCCACCGCGCAGTGTTGACACTATAAAAGTAGGTCGCCCGCCGCCATGACCCACCAAATGACCCAGGTCGCAGTCCTCGGCTCAACCGGCAGCATTGGCACGAGCACTCTCGACGTGATCGCCGGTTCCGGCGGGCGATTGGGCGCGATTGCCCTGTCGGCCCATGCCAGCCTCGACAGGCTTGGGCGGCAGGCGATGGACGTGCGGCCACGATGGTTGGTGGCCACCGACGCCGCGGCCGCGGCCAGGTATCCCTGGCCGGAATTTCCGCCCGGTGTAGAATTGCTGGTTGGGACCGATGGCCTGGTATCGGCCGTCACCCGCCCTGAAGTCGACGTGGTGGTCTCGGCGATCGTGGGCAGCGCCGGATTGCGCGGCACCTGGGCGGCCTTGGAGGCGAAGAAGACGGTCGCCCTGGCGAACAAAGAGACGTTGGTCATGGCCGGTCCCCTGGTCACCGACCTGGCTCGCCGCCGCGGCGCTCGCATCTTGCCGGTGGATAGCGAGCACAGTGCGGTTTTCCAGGCGTTGCAGGCCGGGCGCCGCGAGGAGTTGCGGCGGATCGTGTTGACGGCCAGCGGCGGACCTTTTCGAAAACACAGCTTGGAGCAACTGAAAAACGTGACCGTGGCCGACGCCCTGGCGCACCCCACGTGGGCCATGGGCCGCAAGATCAGCGTCGATTCGGCCACCATGATGAACAAGGCCTTGGAGATCATCGAAGCGCGTTGGCTGTTCGACGTCGACGTGGACCAGATCGCCGTGGTGATCCACCCGCAGTCGGTGGTGCATTCACTGGTGGAGTTCGTCGACGGCTCGGTGGTGGCGCAGCTCAGTCCGCCCGATATGAAGTTGCCGATTCAATACGCGCTCACCTGGCCGGAGCGTCAGCCGGGCGTGGCGGCCAAGCTCGATTGGGGCCGAGGGATGCAATTGGAGTTCGAACCCCCCGATTTCGAGCGCTTTCCCGCCCTGTCGCTGGGCATCGAGGTGGCGCGGGTGGGGGGTACCGCCGGGGCGGTGCTGAACGCGGCCAACGAAGCGGCCGTGGCCGGCTTTTTGAACGGAGAACTGAAGTACATCGAGATCGTGCCGGCTTGCCGGGACGTGCTCGACCACCACCATTTCGATCCCAGCCCTTCGCTCGATCAATTGATCGCGCTCGACGGTTGGGCCCGCCGGGAGGTAACGCATTGGATTTCGAACTGATCGCCGGACTGAACTTCGGCTGGCTCATTTGGCTGTTGTCTCCTGAGAACTGGCCCATCGTGGCCGCGGTGGCGGGCGGGATCGGCATGGTCATTTTCGTCCACGAGCTGGGCCACTTCGCCGTGGCCAAATGGTGCGGCGTGAAGTGCGAGAAGTTCTACCTCGGCTTCGACATCGGCGGCTGGAAGCTGTTCAAGTTCCAACGGGGCGAAACTGAATATGGCATCGGCATTTTGCCGTTGGGCGGATATGTGAAGATGCTCGGCCAGGAAGACAATCCCCAGCGAATGCAGGAAGAATTCGAGCGGTCGAAGATCCGCCCCGACGGCGGCGGGGCCGATGAACCAAATGACGACGGCGAGGAGTTCGTGCTCGACCCGCGCAGTTACCTGGCCAAGAGCGTGCCGCAACGGATGGCGATCATTTCGGCGGGCGTGATCATGAACGTGATCTTCTGTTTCGTCGTTTCGGCGATTGCTTATGGCTTGGGCGTCGAGCAGACCGCGTGCGTCGTGGGGAGCACGATGCCCGGCGGTGCCGCATGGAAAAGCGGCAATCTGTTGCCCGGCGACGAGATCATCCAGATCGGCCCGGTCAAGGATCCTGTTTGGCGCGAACTGCAGCGCAATGTGCTGGTCGGCGACGATCTCGACCGGGGCGTGCCCTTCGTCATCCGGCGGCCGGGCGTGAAGGAGCCGATCGCAGTCAGCATCGTGCCCAGTCGCACCCGCGGAGCACGGTTGGTTGGCTTATCGAGTGGGCATACCAACACTTTGAGTAAGCCACCGGTCGCCGCCCATTCGCCGTTGGCGCGGCTCGAGAACGGCTTCAAGCCGGGCGACGTCGTAATGGCGATCAACGGCCGGCCGGTCAAGACGTTTTCCGAGCTCGATCGTACATTGTACGAACATCCTGAAGCGATCAGCGTCACCGTCAAACGGACGGTGACCGGCGACGCCGGTCCCTCGGGCGAACCGGCGCCGATCAAGATCGAAGAATTGACGGTCGAAGTGCCCGCCATGCCAATGCGGACGATGGGTATCGCGATGGAGCTGGGTGCCGTCGCGGCCATACAAGAAGGCTCCCCCGCCGCCAAGGCCGACATTCGCGCGGGGGACAAGCTGAAGCTGATCGACGGCGAGGCGCCCGGCGACCCGCTCCGGCTGGCCGACAAACTCGCCGTACGCGCCGGGACGACGATCGCGCTTGAAATCGAACGCGATGGCGCGACGATGACGAAGGAGGTTGTTCTGCGAGAATACTTCGGTGGGGCGCCTCAATTGATTGGAAACGACCCGCTCGACGTGCCCTCCTTGGGCGTGGCGATCGTGGTCGAAAACCTGGTTGCCGCGGTCGAGCCCGGCGGTCCCGCCGACAAGGCCGGCGTCAAGCCAGGGGATGAGATCGTCAAGGTAGAACTGGTTCCACCCGACGCCGAACAACAAGAGCGTGACGGCATCAAACCGCCGCAGGAACCGAAGGAACTTCCGTTCGATCCGCTGAAGAACCGCAATTGGCTGGCAATGTTCGAAGTGTTGCAGACCAAGCAACCAGGTACGAAGGCCGAATTGACGTGCAAGGACGGCCGCAAAATGATCATCGAGCCGCGGCCGGTCGACGACTGGCTCAACGCGGACCGACATTTCATCTTCGAGCCGGTGATCGTGCTGCAAAAGGCCGAGAACGTCGGCCAGGCGGTACATCTGGGTCTTCGGGAGACTGAGTTCTCGCTGTCGCTGGTCTACCGGATCCTGCGAAAGGTGTTCAGCGGCGACGTCTCGCCGAAGAGTTTCGGCGGCCCCATCGAGATCGCGAGGCAGGCCGGCGGGGCGGCCTCCGCCGGACTGTCCCCCTTCTTGATTTTCCTGGGGATGCTCAGCGCGAACCTGGCGGTGATCAACTTTCTGCCGATCCCGCTGTTGGACGGCGGGCACATGGTGTTTCTGATGTTGGAAGGCATCCGCCGCAAGCCGGCCAACGAGAAGCTCGTCACCTGGTGCCAGTTCGCCGGGCTGTTCCTCTTGCTCTCGCTGATGGCGTTCGTGATCATGCTCGACTTGGGAGTGATCCCGCGGGGGTAGACCACTGCGCG
>DATLQY010000084.1:0-6830 GCA_035534975.1 Pirellulales bacterium | reverse complement strand
GACCCAATGCTGGGGCGATTCCAGGTGCGACTTGCGAAACAGCGTGGTCGCCGCGCTTGCCGCCGACACCTGTTCACTCCATTGGGGTCCGGAAAGCCAGGCCAAGAGCCGCGCCGCGGCCTCACCTCCGGCCGTTCGGCTGACCACAGCCCCCAGCCGCCCCGCCGGGCCCAGGAACGTCACCCGCCCCGCGTCGTCGTCGCTCCGACGCTGCCAGGAATTCAGGCCGGGATTGTACATCTCGACACCGCCCGGCAACTCGACGAAACCCAGCGCGGGTGGTTCCGCGGTGTCACTCTCCGGGTTAAGCGATTTCAGCGCGCTATCACTAACGGTCATCGCCGGAGCGAGCCAAACCAGCGCCATGGCCGATCGCCCTTGCAATAGCGACTCACGAACTTCGGCCAGATTGGACTCGCGGTGCTCGGCGGGTGCCATTCGACTGATGGCAACCAATTCGTCCAACGCCCGCACGAAAGGCGGACCGGCAACCAAAGGCTCCATCGTCTCCATGTCGAACAGGGTCGAATAGAAGTCGCGGTGCTTGGCGTACGCGGCGGCGCGGGCAAGCAGCGTCAGACCGGCGCAGCCGGCGCCCCATGGTTCGATGGCTCCGCAGATTGTGGTCGTGGGGGCGCCGTCGGCCGCCGGTGCGGCGTCAATCAAGTCTTCATGGTTCGAGAAGAACTCAGCCAGGGCCTGGTATTCGGCCCAGTTCCGCGGTGGCGCTCGGTCGAATCGCTCGAACCAATCGGCCCGGTAGGCGCAGACGAAGACGGGCGATCCGAACGGCACCGCCACGACCTCGTCTCCCCAAACGGCCTCAACCTTGCGGTTGGTTTCGAAGATTCCCGGCCAATCAAGTCCGAATTCGCGATCGTCGATGGCGTGGGTCGGAAGCGGCGACAGCCAGCCGCGTTCGGCCAATTCGCCCATGTCGTGGGCCGGAAAAACGACGGCATCGCACTCGATCCGTTCGGCGGCCAACAATTCGGCCTCGGTCATTTCGATAATCTCGAATTCTGCTCCAGTGCTGGAGTGCCATTCACCTCGCAGACGCTCCGCCGCGGCGGCCAAGCCCGGATCGTCCACCACGAGCAACTTCAGTCGCAAACCTGCCAGTGCCGCGCGTGAGGCTTCTTGCTCTTCGACCGCGGGCGGAGGGCGTTCGGACGACGTGCAACCGACGAACCACGCGCAGCCCATAAAAGCGACGGCCGTGAATAAGGCCATCGGGACACGCGGGGTCGGGGTCGTGGCGACTTTTTCCGTCACACGAAAGTACCTCGCACCTCGCGACGCGCCACCTTACCGCGGAACTTGAGCCTGGTCGCGTCGACGCCCGCGCCGAGCGCGACGTCGAAAAACAATTCAGCGCCGGCAAAGCGGGCGTCGACCAATGGGCATTCCTCGCCGTCAGGTCCGACAAGCACGCCGCTAATCTGGTTGCTGGAAATGTTCAACCTCAGGCTCGTCTCGAACTCGCCCCCATCTCCCATCGAAACCACCAGCTTGTACTCGCTCGCATCCGGTTCCTTGGCCTTGGCGGCGGCGGGCGGTTCCCACTCCAGTACCTTGGCCGCCTTGTCGTTCCCGCCTTTACCAAGCAGCTCGAGCACGTGCAACAAGGTTTCGTTCGTAGGCAATTCCTTGACCAACTTTTCCATCGTCGGGGCCGGAAGCAGCGCGGCGTAAGGCCCAGGCGAGCCTTCCAGCAACTTGCCCTTCTGATCGTACACGGCCCAATAGATGGTCCGCGCGTGGCGTTTCACGTTCTCTCGGATCTTGTTGGCATCTTGTCCCTTGGTGCGATTGCCGTTGACACGGTACAAATCGGCGCGCTCGAACGTCACCGCGATCACGTTCCAGTCTTTTCCCAGCAGAAAGGCCACTGCTTCCTCCCAAGCCCTCGAATCATGGCGGATCAATGACCGTCCAAACGTCTCTTGATCGTATCGTCATCGGGCGCATACGGCAATCGTCCGCGCTTGGCTAGTTGTTGGGCACTACGCGTGCCAAGGCGATCGCGGGCGACGATGGTCGCCGCCAAAGGGGGGCCGAAGGCGGCGGAACGAAACCCCGCTCCGGACGCCCCCATTCAAAAACCCACGGAAATCGCCATAGAAAAACAAAAAAAACCGCTCAGACGGACATGGACTCGCACCGGCCGCGCGGTATGCTGGACCGTCCATTCGAACCGTTCGATTGTGGCCTGCCCTCAAATGGCGGACCCAACAAATGAATCGGTTCACGCACCACGAGACGACCTCATGAACGACAAGAAGCTCAACGTAGCGATCATCGGGCTGGGCTTCGGCGCGGAGTTCATCCCCATTTACCAGCGGCACCCCCAGGCCAATCTGCGCGCGATCTGCCAGCGGTCGGCCGATAAGCTCAAGCAGGTCGGCGACGCCTTCGGCATCGAGCGCCGCTACACGCGGTTCGACGACGTGCTGGCCGACCGCGAGGTCGACTTCGTCCACATCAATACGCCGATCCCTGACCACGCCCCGCAGGCCATCGCCGCGCTGAAGGCCGGAAAACACGTGATGTGTACCGTGCCGATGGCCACCTCGATCGACGACTGCGAAAAGATCGTCAAGCTGGTCAAGGAGACCGGGCTGAAATACATGATGGCCGAAACGGTCGTCTACGCCCGCGAATTCCTGTTCGTCAAGGAGATGTACGAAAAGGGCGAACTGGGCAAGGTTCAGTTCCTGCAAGCCAGCCATCAACAGGACATGGACGGTTGGCCCAATTACTGGCCCGGCCTTCCTCCGATGCACTATGCCACCCACTGCGTCGGTCCCTGCCTGGCGCTGACCCAAGCCGAGGCGGAGTACGTCTCGTGCTTCGGCTCGGGCACGATCCGCGAGGAGTTGATCGGGAAGTACAACTCGCCTTTCGCCGTCGAGACGACACACATCAAGTTCCGTAACTCGGATCTCACCGCGCGCATTCACCGCTCGCTGTTCGACACCGCCCGCCAGTACCGCGAGAGCTTCGATGTCTACGGAACTAAGAAGGCGTTCGAGTGGCCGCTGGTCGAAGGAGAGGAGCCGGTGATCCATACGGCCAAGAAGCCGGAGCCGGAAATCCCCGCGCGGGTCAAGGTGCCCGACTACGCCCATCGCCTGCCCGAGCCGATCCGGCGGTTTACGACGGGCGGCGTGTACGACGCGGGCGAGCACGCGCACCTGTCGTTCGTGCAGGGCGGCGGACATGGCGGCTCGCACCCGCACCTGGCCCATGAGTTCGTGTCGGCGCTCGTCGCCGGGCGCGATCCGTACCCCAACGCCGTGCAATCGGCCAACTGGACGTGCGTCGGGATTTGCGCGCACCAGTCGGCGCTGAAGGGGGGCGAGATCGTGCGGCTGCCGGCGTTTACGCTGTCGTGAGGGCGGCGGGGCACGCTCGCCTTAGGAAGGGCACCTTCGCAGCGTGTCTCCCAGCCCACCAACGGGGTAATCGGCCATCGATCGTTTCAAATGATGGCGGTTGGTGGGCCGTCGATCGCTCCGCGATCTTGTCCCACCCTTCCGTTCAAGTATAGTAAAGCCACACGCCGTGGGACGTCGCTTTCCACCTGCACGTCCACTCGCTGAAGGTTACGGTACACGAAGTGTGGCCGGAAGCCCTGAGCTTCTGTTATGATAGTGAGCAAGAGAATTCCATTCCTTGGAGCCCACGATGCTCTTCCGAAATGCGAGGTATTCGCTCGCCGTGACGGTATTCGCATGCATTTTCACGGCCGCGCGGGCGTCAGCAGTCGAGCCTGTGCCACTCAAGGTCCTGTTCCTCGGCGATGAGGGACACCACCGTCCGGCGGACCGCGCTGCGCAATTGGTCCCGCTCATGGCCGGCCGCGGAATCGAAATTACTTACACGGACAATCTCGCCGAGTTGAACCCCGAGAACCTTGCCCGGTACGACGCCCTGTTGCTCTACGCCAACATCGAACGGATCGAGCCGCGTGAGGAGAAGGCCCTGCTCGACTATGTCTCCCATGGCGGCGGTTTCGTCCCGATCCACTGCGCTTCGTATTGTTTTCTCAACTCACCTGAGCTCATCGCGCTCGTGGGCGCGCAGTTCAAGAGCCATGGGACCGGCACGTTCGACACCACGGTGGTCGATTCCGAACATCCGATCACGCGGGACCTGGGGCCCTTCACCACTTGGGATGAGACTTACGTCCACCATCAGCACAACGAGAAAGGGCGGCACGTGTTGCAAACGCGATCCGAAGGCGACGGCGAGGAGCCGTGGACCTGGGTCCGCACGCACGGCAAGGGGCGCGTATTCTACACCGCCTACGGCCACGACCAGCGCACCTGGAGCAACCCCGGCTTCCAGGCGCTGATCGAGCGGGGCATTCGTTGGGCCGCGGGCAAGGGAGACGTGTTCGACTCAGTCCCAGCGAAGCGGACCGACGTCAAACCGTTCGAATACACGGCGGCGAAGCTGCCCAATTACTTGCCCGGCAAGTCGTGGGGCACGCAGGGTAAGCAGTTGGACCACATGCAACGGCCCCTCGATCCGGCCGAGTCGATGAGGCATGCCCAGGCGCCGCGCGGTTTCGAACTTTCGCTATTCGCCGCCGAGCCCGATATCGCCAAGCCGATCGCCCTGGCCTGGGACCACCGCGGCCGGCTCTGGATCGCCGAAACGACCGATTATCCCAACGACTTGCAGCCGGCTGGCAAGGGCCGCGACCGGATCAAGATTTGCGACGACACCGACGGCGACGGCCGCGCCGACAAGTTCACCGTCTTCGCCGAATCGCTTAGTATCCCCACCAGCCTCTGCTTCGCCAACGGCGGCGTGGTCGTCCACCAGGCGCCCGACACGCTGTTTCTCAAGGACACCGACGGCGACGACCGGGCCGACGTCCGCGAGGTGCTGTTCAGCGGCTGGAACCCAGGCGACACGCACGCCGGCCCGAGCAACCTGCGTTGGGGTTTCGACAACTGGTTGTGGGGCATGGTTGGCTACTCGGGCTTCGAGGGACGCGTGGGCGGTGAGCGGCAGAGCTTCCGCACCGGCTTCTACCGCTTCAAGGCCGACGGCTCGAAACTGGAGTTCCTTCGCAACACGAACAACAACTCCTGGGGCGTCGGCTTCAGCGAGGAGGGGATCGTCTTCGGCTCGACGGCCAACGACTGTCCGAGTGTTTACCTGCCGATCCCCAACCGCTATTACGAAGCGGTCCGCGGTTGGTCGCCGCGAGTGCTTTCGAGCATCGCGGCGAGTAACCAGTATTACCCCATCACCGACAAAGTGCGGCAGGTCGACTTCCACGGCGGCTTCACCTCGGCGGCCGGACACGCGCTGTACACGGCGCGCACCTACCCCAAGCACTACTGGAACCGCACGTCGTTCGTCAGCGACCCGACGGGCCACCTCACGGCGACTTTCCTGCTTCAGCCGCGAGGCGGCGACTTCACCGCCACCTACGGCTGGAACCTGTTGGCCAGCGACGACGAATGGACCGCGCCGATCGCGGCCGAGGTCGGGCCCGACGGGCACATGTGGGTGATCGACTGGTACAATTACGTCGTACAGCACAACCCCACGCCCGAGGGCTTTACCACCGGTAAGGGAAACGCCTACGAAACGCCGCTGCGCGACAAGACGCACGGTCGAATCTACCGCGTGGTCTATACCGCGGCGGAACCAGCGGCGCCCTTCGCACTCGACCCGAACGCGCCGCGGGCGCTGGTCGCCGCACTGCGGCATGACAACCAGCTTTGGCGAATGCATGCGCAGCGACTGCTGGTCGAGCGCGGCGGGCAGGACGTGGCGGACGATTTGATCGAGCTGATCCAGGACCAGAAGATCGACGCGACCGGGCTGAATGCTGCCGCGATCCACGCACTCTGGACGTTGCGGGGACTCGGCTTGCTCGACGGCCACGCCGCAGCGACGAATGCGGCCGTGGCTGCGCTGGCGCACCCGTCGGCCGGCGTACGCCGCGCGGCGGTGCAGGTCTTGCCGCCCGGAGCGGAAACGGCGAGCGCGATCCTGGCCGCGCGCTTGGTCACCGACGCCGACGCCCAGGTGCGGATGGCGGCATTGCTGGCGTTAGCTGAATCGCCCCCCTCCGTCGACGCTGCCGCCGCGGTCGCCGTTGTCTTGACCCAGCCGGATAACGCCCGCGATCGCTGGATTCCCGACGCGGCCATCGCCGCCGCCGCCGCCAACGACTCACAATTTCTCATGGCCGTCGCCGCCCGAGACTCGGCGGGCGAGGCGAACGACGTTTTGTTGCAAGCGACCGCCCGCGTGGCCGAACACTACGCGCGCGGCGCGCCGTCAGGTTCCGTCGGCACGCTGCTCATCGGGCTTGCCGGTGCTCAGCCGCGCGTGGCCGATACGATCGTCGCGGGCCTGGCGGCCGGCTGGCCCAAGGACCAGGGGGCGGAACTCGACGACGAAGTCGAAGGGTCGATGCTGAAACTTCTTTCGATCGTCTCGCCCGCCGCCAAGGGACGGCTCGTCGTGCTGGCGAACCGCTGGGGAAGCAAGCGATTCGAGGAGTATTCCGCAGAGATCGCGGCCGGCTTCCTGGCGACTGCCCGCGACGATGACCGGCGCGACGCCGCGCGTATCGAAGCGGCCGGCCAATTGATCGAGTTCCGCAAGACCGACCCCGCGGCGGCGCGTGCGCTTTTGGACTTGGTCACAGCCCGTACGTCGCACGACTTGGCCACGGGCCTGGTTGCCGCGATCGGCCGAAGTGAAGCAGCCGAAGTCGGCGCGGCGCTCGTCGAGGGGCTGCTCCGCGTCACGCCGGCCGTGCGGCCCGCCGTGTTGCGGGCGCTCCTGGGCCG
>DATLQY010000083.1:0-5007 GCA_035534975.1 Pirellulales bacterium | reverse complement strand
TGGCTGGGGCAGAGCGTCAGCGATGCCCCGGCTGGGTAGCGACCGGGGCATCGCTGACGCTCTGCCCCAGCCACCGTAAATGTCTCGAATGTGCCGACGCGGGGCCGATGAGAGGCCCCCGCAATGGGGACCTGTGAACCTGGTCAGGGGAGAAATCCAGCAGCCATAAGCAGTCAGCCCTTTGTGCGGTGGGTCTCTCATCGGCAGCCGCTTCCGGCACCGGGCCACGGTCGGAAGTCAACTCATGTCCGAGACGAGCACCCAGAGCAGCCCGCCCTCCGCCTCGCACTCGCCTGCGCGGCCGGGGGAATACATCGTCGTGGCGCGGCGCTACAGGCCGCAAACCTTCGCCGAGTTGGTCGGCCAGGAGAACGTGGCCCAGGCGTTGGAAGGGGCGATCAACTCGCAGCGCGTGGGGCACGCCTATTTGTTCACCGGCGCCCGCGGCGTGGGAAAGACCTCGGCGGCGCGGATTCTCGCCAAAGCCCTGAATTGCGTCCTCGGCCCGACGCCCACGCCTTGCAATCAGTGCGATATCTGCCAGGCGATCAGTGCCGGCAACGACGTCGACGTGTTGGAAATCGACGGTGCCAGCAACCGCGGTATCGACGAGATGCGCGAGCTGCGGCAGAACGTCAGCGTTCGCCCCAGCCGGGCCCGATTCAAGATCTACATCATCGACGAAGTTCACATGCTCACCAAGGAGGCCTTCAACGCGCTGTTGAAAACGCTTGAAGAGCCTCCCGAGCACGTGAAGTTCATCTTCTGCACCACCGAGCCGGAGAAGATTCCGTCGACGATCCTCTCTCGCTGCCAGCAGTTCCCATTCGCAGGTATCCAGTTCGCGTCGATCGCCGAGCGATTGCGGCAGATCGTCGGGGCCGAGGGGGTCGAGGCCGAGCCTGCGGCACTCGACGCGCTGGCCCGCCGCGCGGCGGGATCGATGCGCGACAGCCAGTCGCTCTTGGAGCAGTTGCTCTCATTCAGCGGCCAACGGATCACGCTCGCCGATGTCCAAGCGATGCTTGGGACCGCCGGCGATCGGCGGTTGAGTCTGTTGGCAAGCCACCTCGTCGAGCGGAACGCCGCCGCCGCGCTGTCGGAGCTCGACACGGCACTTGCCGAAGGGGTCGATATCGGGCCCTTGCTCGACCAGTTGTTGGGCTACTTCCGCGACCTGATGGTGGCGGCCGTGGGTTGCCCGGCGTCGTCGCTACTTTACTCATCCCCCAGCGAACACCAGGCCGTCCTGGCCGTGGGCCAAAAGCTGGGGCTGGAGACGGTGCTGGCGATGATGCAGATTCTCGACCAGTCGATTGCCCGGCTGCGCTACAGCAGCCACGGCCGCATCCTGGCCGAGTTGGCTTTGGTCCGAATTTGCAATCTGGCCGATTTGGAGCAACTTGCCGAACTGGTGGGCCAGCTTCGCGACGTCTCGCCGACGGCACCTGAGGGTCCGCCGTCCAGGGCCGCCGTTGGCAAGCTCGCGGCCGGTGCCGACGCTTCGACGCCGGCAAAAAAAAAATTCGATAGCCCGGTGAATGTACCCGGTGGAGCAGCCACCCCCTCGCAGGAACCGGTGCAAGGCACGCCGTTGACCCCCGAGAGCCTGGACCAGGTATGGGGCCAAGTCATTACGCAGCTTTCGGATATGTTCGCCGACTCTTTGCGGCACAATCAGCGCATAGCAATTTCCGCGCCAAACCGGCTGGCCGTTACCTTCCCAGCGCGGTATACTTCCTGCAAGACGTTCTGCGAACGGGCAGAGCAACTCACCAAGCTGGAAAAGGCCCTGGAAACGGTTTGCGGCCAAAAGGTGCGTGTGGAGTTCACCGTAATCGAGAGCGGGCCGGGCGAAGCCGGGCCGGTCGACGGTGCGGCGGCCTTGGCGGCCAAGGCGAGGCCGACCGCTCGTGATCGTCTGAACGAGAAGGCGGAACACCCCATGGTGCGGCGTGCGATTGAGCTGTTCGAAGCCCGGCCGGTTCGAGTGGAAGGGCCCGAAACATAACCCCCGTCAGGCTGGAGTCCAACGTGTTCGGTGCATTGGGAAACTTGGGTTCGTTGATCAAGCAAGCCAAGCAGCTTGAAGGCAAGCTGGCCGGAATGACCGACGACTTGCGCGGCCGCCGGGCGACCGGCGCGGCCGGCGGAGGGCTGGTTGAGGTCGACGTCAACGGATTGGAGGAAGTTCTGCGGTGCCGGATTGATCCGGGCCTGTTCGCTCAGGGCGATCGTGAGTTGATCGAAGACCTGCTTTGCGCGGCGGTCAACCAGGCTTTGGAGAAGTCCAAGCAATTTCACGCCGAGGCGATGCGTTCAGTGGCAGGCGGGATTTCATTGCCTGGGTTGGACGAAGCGTTGGCGAAACTCGCCGGCGGCGGCCCGCCGGCGGGTGGGCCCGCGGCGGCGGAATGAAGCAGCCCGACACAGTCAAGGGTTGCGAAGTAACGCGGATGGAGTATCGCAAGCGGCGGGCAAAAAGCGCCGGCCGCCGGCTACAGGAGCCCCCAAACAGTGGCCCTGCTCACGGAATCAGTGACCCGATTGGTGGAAGAATTCGCCAGGTTGCCCGGCATCGGCAAGAAGTCGGCCGAGCGGCTGACGTACCATATCTTGCGCATTCACAAGACGGAGGCGCTGGCCCTGGCCGACGCGATCCGCGACGTGAAGGAGAACGTGCGCTATTGCAAGGTCTGCTACAATTTGGCGGAAGGTGAGGAATGTGCGATTTGCCGCGACCCGAAACGCGACCGTGGACTTTTGTGCGTGGTCGAGCAACCACGCGACTTGATGGCCCTGGAGCAGGCGGGCACTTACAAAGGGCTTTACCACGTGCTCCTGGGGCGGATCGCGCCCTTGGAAGGGATCGGGCCCGACCAGCTTTCGATCGAGCCCTTGCTGACCCGCGTCCGCGGAGGGAGCTTTCGCGAGGTGATCATGGGCACCAATCCAACGCTGGAAGGCGACGGCACGGCGCTGTTCATCGCCAATCAGTTGCAGGACGGGCCGTCCGCGGGTGGAGGATCGGTCGCGATCACGCGGCTGGCGCGGGGCATCACGACCGGCAGCGTGCTGGAGTTCGCCAACAAGGAAATCCTGGCCGACGCCCTGGCGGGCCGGCAGAAATTCTGATCACTGACTACTGACAAGCGACCAAATCATGCGTCTCTCGTTCGGACAAGAACTGAAGCAACTTCAGCAGCAGAAGCTGGCGCCGCGGATGATCCAGTCGATGGAGATCCTGCAGTTGCCGATGTTGGCGCTGGAAGAGCGCATCGAACAGGAGATCCAGGAGAACCCCTGCCTGGAAAAGGCGGAGAGCGATCCGGACCTGCCCGACGAAGAGGTCGAGCACGAGAACCCCGATGCGCCGACGGCCGAGGAAAAGGAGTTGGTCCTCGACGGGACGAAGGACAACGCCGACGACTTCGAGCGGCTGATGAACCTCGACGAAGATTGGCCCGACGCCTTCGAGGACCGCCCGCGGATGTCGAGCAGCCGGCTGGCGGAGGAGGGGAACCGTAAGCACGACGCCATGGCCAACATGGTCTCGCGCCCGCAGTCGTTGCAAGACTATCTGCGCGACCAGCTCGGCTGGTTCGACCTCGACGAAACCACGCGGCAAATGGCCGAACGCATCATTTACAGCCTCGACGCCAACGGCTATTTGCCGGGACGGCTGGAGGACCTGATCGACGCCACGGCCGGCGCCGAAGGTCTCGCGCTGGCCCAGCGGGCCTTGGCGGTCGTGCATAAGCTCGATCCGGCCGGAGTGGGCGCGCGAAAACTGAAGGAGTGCCTGCTTCTGCAACTCATGCCCGGCATGCACTGCTACGAACAGTTGCGAACGTTGATCTCAAGCCACCTCGAAGACCTGGAGCACAACCGGTTGCCATTGATCGAGCGCAAGACCGGTTATTCGATGGATTTGATCCAGGAAACGCTGGCAGAGCTGCGAAAGCTGAACCCTCATCCCGGTGCCATGTTCGGCGACGTCCACGCCCCCACGGTCACCCCCGACGTGTTCCTGGAAATCAACGACGATGGGAAATACAAGGTGGTGCTCGAGGATGGCCGCACGCCCACGTTGTTCATCAGCCCCTACTACCGCAAGCTGCTGATGCAGGGCAATGCGACCGAGGCGGAGAAGGAATGGATCAAGCGCAAGATCAACTCGGCCCAATGGCTGATCGAGTCGATTGAGCAGCGGCGCAACACGCTGACCCGCGTGGCGCAGGCGATCGTCGACCACCAGACCGAGTTCCTGAGCCAGGGCCCCGAGCACATCGAGCCTTTGAAGATGCAGCAGATCGCCGACAAGGTCGGGGTACACGTGACGACGGTCAGCCGCGCGGTGGACGACAAGTGGATCCAGACGCCCCGCGGGATTTTCCCCCTCAAGCGTTTCTTCGGCGGCGGCACGAAAAGCGCCGACGGCGAGGAAGTGGCCTGGGACGCGGTGCGGCTGAAGCTGCAAGAGATCATCGATCACGAGGACAAGCAATCTCCTTACAGCGACGATGATCTGGTGCACCAGCTCGACAAGCACGGGCTGACCGTCGCCCGGCGGACGGTGACCAAGTACCGCAAGGCAATGGACATTCCCAGCTCGCGCCAGCGGCGCGACTGGACGCTCGGCGACGGAAAGAAGCCGCCGGAAGCCACATCGTAGGTTCGGCTTTCATCCCATCACGTAGGGTGGGACAAGACCGCGGAGCGGGCGCCGGCCCACCATTGCAAGAGGATGCTGGGCCGGGAGACCCGCTGCGCGGGTGCCCCTTCAAAGGCGAGCTTTTCCCACCGGCGCGGAACAATTCCCGCGTAAACAGCGAATCGCGGGCTCACGCTCAGTTGTCCCATGCTCGCCCCCTCGCCGGCTTGCCCGGCAGGAGCGACAGTTTGGGTGGCTAAGACGCCGTTCGCTTTTCCCCTTCAACGGCCCCGTGTTGGCTGGCCGCCGTCGGCGGCCAGCCAACACGGGGCCGTCACGTCGTTCAAACGAGG
>DATLQY010000082.1:0-2810 GCA_035534975.1 Pirellulales bacterium | reverse complement strand
GGCAACGTCCCGTGCACCGATTCATAATGCGATACCGCGATCGCGAGCTGCGCCAGGTTGTTCGCACAGCTCCGCCGCCTTGCCGCTTCGCGTGCGGCCTGGATCGCCGGCAGCAGCAGCGCGATCAGTATGCCAATGATGCCGATCACGATCAGTATCTCAAGGAGCGTGAAGGCGTTTCGTGCCGGTCGTTTCTGAAGTAGTCCCGACGCTCCGCGTCGCAGTTTTGCCCAAGCCGCTCCGCGGCCACGGGGACGCGGAGCGTCTGCCGCCGCGTTCTCACGCGCAGCGCGGGAACGCGGAATCGCGCGCAAGGAAATATCGAATCGGCTCATCAATGATGTACTTCGTTCAAAAGTTCGTGTCGTTCAATAGCTGACCGTCGGCCCTGTGCCCCAACTGCGGCAAAATGGCGGACGCGTTCAGCAAATGCACCCCTCCATCGACAAAGACGAACAGCACCCCACCCGGGTGCCGGCTCTCGAAACCGCCAACGACCAAGGCGGGGTTGGCGTTGGCGACCGGCAGTCCGCTGCCTGCCTGTGGAGCGATGGGCTGGTCCCAGTCGTTTGCCGGTTCGCCGATCTGGGTCAGCAGGCCCGTCGCCGTAAGCGAGCTGGCGTTGGTCGGGCTGCCCGTGTTCCGCAGCGACGCGCGCGTCCCGGAAAGCCAGCCCAGGTCGGCCGCGCTAATCAGTTTTTCGCCGAGCAGGATCGTCTGTGAGCTGCCGTCGCGGATGTCGCGGTAACGAACGCCGCTGTTGCGAAACAAGACGCCGTTCTGGTCGGCGTCGATCGGCGCTTCGACGTCGTGATGGCAACCGGCATAGTTCGTGGCACCGACCGGCGCCGATGCGCCGTCAGAGGGGCAGAGGAACACTTTCGTCGCCCAGTTCCGCACGGCGGCATTCTTCGGATCGTAGACGCCGACCGCGAAATCGAGCCGATCGTAGGCGTTTTGCTGTTCGAGTTGCGGCAAAAGATGGACCAGCCAATTGACATGGTAGCCTTGGGCCACGCTTTGGATCGGCCCGCTCGGCTCGATCACGCCCGGCGGCAGGCTGCCGAACGCCGACTCGTAATTTTGCACCGCCAGGCCAAGCTGTGCCAGGTTGTTCATGCAACTGATCCGGCGGGCCGCCTCTCGCGCCGCCTGGACGGCGGGCAGCAACAGGGCGATCAGAATACCGATGATGGCGATGACCACGAGCAGTTCGACCAGCGTGAAGCCGGCGCGGGTGTTGTGGCATGCACCGGCATGTCCACGGCGCGGCTTGCGGCCGGTTGTCACGCTTGAGATGGCAAAAAAATGGTGGGCAAAAAAACAAGAACAGGTACCCTCGCAGCCCCCGTGCGGCGCCGTTGACTTCATCTTTTTGCCTCCCATTTTTTTGCCTTTTGTTTTTTGGTCCTGCTCGCTGCCGCCGAACGAGAAGGCCGTTCCGAACGTCCGCCGGTGCCCCAGTGGCTATCTAGCCGGGGCATCGCTTACGCTCTGCCGCTAGCCACCACGAAATGTCTCATGGGCGGCCGCGCGCAGCATATCGGTGCGTTCTTGGCCTCTTACGGCTTCCATTCCAGTTCAACTTGTTTCACGTATCTCTTAGGCGAGGTGGCACCACTGGGGAACACGGCCTCGACGGCGACCCGCCGGCGGTTGGGGTTTGCGGCGTCGGATTCAATCTTGATCGTCACTTGTCCTGGGCCTCGCCCACCGAGCTCCTCTTCCGCCAGCGACCAGGTTTCGCCCGCGTACTCGTGGTCGCCAGCGAGCTTCGCCGCGGCGCGTTCGACGCCCGACTCCGCCAGCCAGCGAGCCTGGCTTTCCCGCTCGCGCGCGGCGAGCACCGATCGTTCCATGCCAACCATCTGCAAGAGCGCCCCGCCGATGACCGCCGTCAGGCCCAAGGCGACCAGCACCACGATCAGGACGACTCCCCGACGATTCGTCATGGCGCCGGCTCCTCACCCTTCGATTGCGCACCCGTCGATGACGCTGCATGACGCAAGTCTCGGGCGACCAGCGCTTCGATGGTCCAGCCGCGACGACCGACGCCGTCGCGCGCGACGATGCGCCGGCGTTTCTTGGCGGCAACGAGCCCCTGGCCGGCCTCCTGCGATTCGTCGGTGGGTCTCGGCGCGTCCAAGGTCAACACCGCCAGCCGGCCCGATCGACTGTCGTCGATGTCGAACCTTGCCTCGGCGGTGGCGGGCAAACGAAACCTTTCGCGAGCGGCCTCCGCCTGGCCCCACTCTTCCAACCGTAGCAGCACGCCCGGCTCGGCGCGGTACGTGAGGACGTGATCGGCCGCGAGCCGAAGATGGATTTCCGATTGCCCGCCGGTGTTTTCTTCTGGAATGCTCGCCTCCTCGGCGCTGGCGACGTCGCGGCGAAACTGCTTCGACAAACGCGACAGTCCGTTGGTTTCTTCGATGTGCCGGCGGCCGGCCCGCTCAATGCGCATGAGCGTGCCGAGCAACCCGACCGCGACCGCCGCCAGCACCGAACTGACACTTATGACAACCAGCATCTCCGTCAAGAGATAGCCGCGGCGAGCCGAACGACCCCAACGGGGCCAAATTCGACAGCCCTGGGCGCAGCCTCCGGATGCCGGTTTGCCCCGTTCACGGTGCATCCGCGCAGCGGTATTCGGCCCGGCGTTTACGCCGGGTTCGCAAACCACTCCACTTGGCTTTCTTCCAGCCCCGTTCACGGGGCTTCCAGGATGGCTTAAGCCAAGCAAATGGTAAGCCCCGTGAACGGGGCTGAATACACAATAATGTGCTCCCGTTTTCCCCGGCATGAATGCC